>NC_017791.1:300000-424524 GCF_000252445.1 Deinococcus gobiensis I-0
AACTGTCCAAACTTTGGGGCCAGCCCAGACCCGGTTTACAGCCCTTATGTTCGGAGAGGTAATGTCCCAGCTCCAGACCTTCTACAGACCATTGCTGCTGGACGGTACAGAGATCAGAGCGTGGGATGGTAAGGAATGGCGGTAAGCCGGCCTCCTTCCTGAGTGGGGTCTACCTGTCTCTACAGGTTTATGAATGTATGTATTTTTAGAATTTTGCACAGATGAAATGGTGAAATATGTGTGGTGAAGTTTCTGCTGCTCACGCATTCCCGACCCATGGCAAAAATTCTCTATTTCCAAGAGTGTTGTTACAAAAATAATTTTGCACAGCTAAAATTACATACTTCCAGAGGTGTGACCGTGCATACCGCTGTAAAGTCAGGCCATGATCGTGACTGTCGCCGGCTTCAAAGGGGGGGTCGCCAAGACCACTTCCGCCGTCCATCTGGCTGCCTACCTGCAACGCCTCGCGCCGACCCTTCTCGTTGATGGGGATGCTAACCGCAGCGCCTCCCTCTGGGCTTCCCATGAAGGACTTCCCTTCACTGTGGTGCCTGAGGCGCAGGCGATGAAATATGCCCGGCAGTTCGAGCACATCGTCATCGATACTGGGGCGCGCCCCAGCGGGGATGAGTTACGGGACCTGGTAGGCGGATGTGATCTGCTGGTCCTCCTTACCAACCCTGAGGCCATGAGTCTCGATGCCCTGCTTCAGACCACCGAGGCGCTGCAGAACCTGGGCGGTCAGTACCGCATTCTCCTGACACTGGTTCCCCCCAGTCCGTCCAGAGAGGGAGAGGAGGCGCGGGCCCTGCTTGAAGCGGAGAGCTTGCCGGTGATGCGCGCCGCTATCCGCCAGACCTCGGCCTTTCGCCACGCGAGTGCCCAGGGCGTACCGGTCTACGGCCTCAAGGGCTCCCGTTCCGCCAAACTCGCCTGGCTGGACTACGAGCGGGCAGCTCAGGAAATCGTGGCTGCTATTCAGGAGAAGGCGTGACGGGCAGCAAGTTCTCCGGTTTGCGGGCCATGCGGGAGAAGCGGACACAGGAGGCAGAGGCGGAGGCTCCTGCGCCTTCACCTACCGCCGTCCCCGCTCCACCACCCCTAACTCCAGAGGAGCCCCGTCGCCGGGTGGGGCGTCCCCCGGGAAAGCGCTCAGACCCCAACTATCAACAGGTCACGGTCCTCCTGCGGGCCAATACCTATCTCGAGGTCCGTAAGCGTCTTCTCGACGAACGCAAGGAGGTCAGCGAGTTGCTTAACGATCTCCTCGACGAGTGGCTGAAGCGCTAACTACTATAATTTTGCACAGTTGAAATTGTAAAATTCCAGAAGAGGAGAATGGTTATGAGCCGTCAGCGTACACAGAAAAGATATGCCGCCGTCTGGGACAAGGCGACCGGACGATCCATTCGCGTGCACCGGCGCGTGGCCGCCGAACTGCTCGGCCGTCCCCTTCTTCCTGGAGAGGTGGTCCATCACGTTGACGGCAACTCGCTGAACAATACGCCAGAGAACCTGCTCGTGCTCCGCAGCCAGCGGCACCACGCCTCTCTGGAACAGTACCTCCGACGCGCCCGGCTGGGGCAGCCCACCCTGTTCCCTGACCTGCTGGAAGCCTACCGTCAAGGCAAGGCAGGAACGCTCTTCCAGTTCGTTCAGTAGCCTTTCAGCTGGAGTCCCCCGCCTGCCGTAACTGCTCTACGAACGCTTCCCGGCGCCCCGCAGCCGCAGCGGCAATGCCCTCCTTGAGGAGGACAGCAGGAGAGACCTGTCCACTGATGACCTGAAAGCGCAACAAGTCGTAGTCACCAACCTTGAACAGCTTGCGGTAATGCAGGTCCAGGCGCCGGATCAGGCGCTCCGCCGCCCGGTCAAGGGGAAGGCCGTCGAAGTCCTCCTCCACTGTCGGCTCGGCAAGCAGGGGCTCCATCACGGTCCGGGGGGCCTTGGGAGCCCCTGGTGACGCCGCAGGACCTGCGGCGGGGTAGGGATAGTCGTCCGGGTGCTGGATGAGGTGCATCAGGGCCGCGGCTTTCGTTTTGCGGACCACCAGGACGCCAGAGGCCACGAGGGCCGTGAAGCGGGCTATAGCATCGGCAAGGAAGACCTCGCCCAGTTCCCGGACGAGCCTACGGACCATACCGTCTGCTACCCCGTACTCCCGGAACTTGCGCATCAGCGCCGGGTCCACGCGTGTGAAGTCCCGGGCGAACTCGTAGCGGACAGTCTGGTCCCGCCCACGTCCTGAAAGCACCACGTCGGCGAGGTACCCCCGCTTGACCAGCTCCTCGTGGGGGGCGCTCAGTGCACGGATGACCCGCCACGCCTGGCCGTCGCTCGGGATCTTGCACTGGTCACCCCAGGCCAGGACGGGGAAGGTCAGGGTGTCGACCTGACGGTGAGGGTCCTCCGGATCAATCCGCGCCGCGTCGAGAACGCGGTAGAGCACCCGGGTGCGGGGTCTGGACAGGGAAGACATGAACTCCGAGTCGAGCGGCTTGACGTAGCCACTGCGGATACTGGCGACCACGTCATCGGCCAGACGCAGGACGATCATCGAGCGCTCGTCGAAGAGGCCGACGCCATCCAGGGTCGTGAAGTTCAACGATTCGATGAAATGGAATTTCGCATGGGTCCACCGCCGGTTGGGGTGGTCCCGCCAACCGCCGGAGACGGTGTAATTCGCCTGATGCAGCCGCTCAAGGCATTCCCGCAGCAGACCCAGGTACTTGCCGGACTTGTGCCAGCCGCACAGATGGAGGAGGGACGTGGCGGCCACAGTGACGCGGCCGTCCTCTGGCATCCCCGCCTCAATGTAGAGATTGATCAGCGCCGCGCTCACATCACTGTCCAGGCCGTGAGGCACGGTGGATTTGACGCTTGCTGTACAGCTGATCCGCACGATCCTTCCCTGCGTCTCGTACATGACGCTCCACTCCTGCATCTCGACCTGATCCAGTGCCACGATCAGGTTGAGTCGCGAGAGATTGAGGTCGTCGAGGTGGCGGGGCAAGGTGTTCAAGGTCTTGATGATGATTTTACTGGTACTGATTGGAAAAGAAGAAAAGATATGAATTGATGACATCATCAAGACCGGTCGATAACTGCTGTCCTAGACGTGTAAAATACCCTCAATGCAACCAGTGTGTCACCGAGGACGCAACGGGTATGTCACCGATGTGGCCGGTGAACACAACAGGTGTGTCACCGGCGGGCAGAGGAGTGCAACGGGTGTGTCACCCAGGATGCAATCAGTGTGTCACCGAGAATGCAACGGGTGTGTCACTGGGGAGGTCTGGAAAACCAACCGGTGTGTCACCCTGGATGTCTTCCAAATCAACCAGTGTGTCACCAAGGATGCAACGGGTGTGTCACCGTGAAATCCTCCAAAACGACGAGTGTGTCACCGTGAATCAACCCGGCTCTCGCTCTTACGCCTCATTGTGTGGAGACAAGAAATCTCGTTTAGGGCTCGCGCCATGACCTGTTCAATGGCTCCCAGAGGGCAAAAAATGGAGACGGTATGGCTAGATACCGTCTCCATCACAGTTTAGGCCGACGAGCCGTCATCCGCCAGCTTCACCGCTGGGCCAAACGGCATTTCAGTGACGTCAAGCGGTGTTCGCACCAGAAACTGAGTGATGCCCTGTTGGTCGCCCTGTTGCTCAGCCGACTGATCTTCAAACATCCGTTCCCGTCCATCTGGTGGAACATCCTGAGGGAAGATCGACACGATCTTCCCTCCTACACGCAGGCGTATATCCGGGGACAGCGATTGCTTGAACAACTTGAAGCGGTCGCCACCCCATCACAATCCTGCATGGAAGTGATCGTCGATTCCATGCCTCTGCCCGTCTGCCGACCCAAACGGGGGAAGCGTTGTGCGTTTCCCGGTGCTCGTTGGGGTTACGGCACGCAGGGAGACGTCTACGGATACAAGTTGCACGCGTGGGTGACCGCTTCGGGTGCCATCGTGCAGTATCTGATCCGACCAGCCAATTTGCACGATACGACCGTAAGCTACGAGCTCAACCGGCGGTGGCCCGACTTCGGCGGGCCACGCATCATCGGTGATAAGGGGTACTGCTGCTTGGGCTACGTGTTCCCACCGAAGAGGAATACCCGGTACGACACGGGGTGGCGGCCTGGCCGCCACCCTCGATTGCGAAAACGCATTGAAACGGTGTTCTCTAGTTTGGTCGAGGCTCAGATTCGCTCTGTGCAGACGAAAACGTTGCGGTCGCTCCGTCTCCGTGTCGTCCTGGCCCTCTGTACCGGACATCTTCAGGTTGAGGCTGTGCTGGACGCAAAATTCCTGAACGTATGATCGGTCGCGAATCGGCACAACAAACGGCGGTGTTTTGGGTGTGTGACCATCCCAGAACCCGCCGATCTCCAGCGTACTGAACTCACTCGCCATTTCAAAGCCTGCGTGCCCTTCCTGCGCCACGACACGCTGCAGCGTGTCGTGGACGTGATCTTCGCGATGGTAACCGCGAGGAGCGTGAACCAGAGTGACCTGTGCGCCCACCTGCCTGGGGCAAGCTCCCTCGACGCGAAGAAACGCCGGGTGGAACGAGGGTGCCGGGATCCCCAGCTGACCGGACCGGTGTTCCTATCCTTTCTGCTGGCCCTGCTGCCCCCTGGGAAACTGCTGCTCAGCATGGACCGGACGACCTGGGAGCGTGGCGAGTCGCCCCTGAACCTCTTGGTCCTCGGCGTCGTGTTGCACGGGTACACGGTGCCGCTCGTCTGGACCGCTCTCGATCACGACGGCAACAGCGGCACGGTCCGGCGCATCCAATTGGTCTCACGACTCCTGAAGGCCCTTCCAGCGGCCCGCTGGAAGGGCTTGGTCGCTGACCGGGAGTTCATCGGTGGGGAGTGGTTCCGCTTCCTGAGGCGCAAGGGCATCAAACGGGCCATCCGCATCCGAAAGAACGCTGTGGTCGACGAGCTGCGCGTGGACGCGTGGTTCGGTGATCTGAAGGTTGGGGAAGTCCGGTGCATGGCTGAAAAGGCGTACGTCTACGGTAAGGTGATGCAGGTCGTGGCCACCAGGTCCCCCGCGGGGGACCTGGTGGCCATTGCCACGGATTTCAGCGTGTGGGACACCTGCGTGCTGTACCGAGCTCGCTGGTCGGTGGAGTGCACGTTCGCGAGCCTCAAGGTCCGCTGGTTCGATTTGGAGCGGACCGGCATCACCCGAACAGACCGGCTGGACCGTCTGTTCGGGCTGGTCGTCCTGGCCTGGATCAGCTGCCTCCGGGTGGGCGTGTGGCTCCAGGCGCAGGTTCCGGTCAAGGTGAAGGCTCATGGCCGGGCGGCCATGAGCCTCGTGCGGTACGGCGCGGAGCGGCTGTGCCATGCCCTGCGGTGGAATCTCCCCGAGTTACCCGCACTGATCAGGCTGCTGAGCACACCATTTCACGCGCCAGGCGCGGCTTGAAGGCAAGATGTCCGGTACAGAGCGCTGCCCTGAAAGTTCTGATCGGGACGTGTACTGACGACGGCGACATCACTTACAAGGAAACGGGAGTGGACTTCCAGATACCATGATTGACATCACCCAGATACCATTCGAGCTTGGCCTGGTCGAGGCTGCGTTGACTCACGGCCAACAACTCTATGTCCGTACCTCCGACGAGGTGGCCCACGTAGCCGTAGACGGGATTGTCACGGTCCTGCACACGTTCGATGCGCAGAGTCCGCTGGCCTTCAAGGGCCTCGTCCTCGTGGGCGACGACTTGATGACGATCGACCGACCATTGGGGGCGACACCCATCCTGACCTCCGTGTCTCTCCAGGGAGAGGTTGAACGATACCCAGCCGTGCCCCTCCATCATCCTTCAGGACTGACTGTGCTTGCCGGCCAGCCTGTCGTGTCGGATCAGCAGCCTCCGCTGACCAAATTCCTCTTGGGTACGGCAGGAGCACGTGTTCCGGTCGACGCCAGAAATCTCACCCACTGGGAGGTGAGCGGCGACGAACTGGTCTACAGCGACGCCATCGGCCTGCACCAGGGCCATCCAACCAACCCGCGGACGGTCATGAAGCGGACGGGGATCCTCACCTTTGATCTGGCTGGCCACTGCGTGATTCAGAAGCTCGAAGAGGGCCGGTCCGTATTCGAGGTCGTGTCTGCTGGCACCTCACGCACCGTGACGGAAGTCAATCGCCCAGCCGCCCTTCACCGCCTCTCTGGGGAGACATTCGTGCGCTTCCGGAACCAGATTGCGCCGGCATTGATGCCAGACGCCCTGGAGACGCTCCCAAAGGCCACGGATCTGGGCACGGTCGCGGAGGTATGCGGCGGCCTGAGTTATCTCGACGATGACCGGCAGTTGCGGTGGAGTGCGGATGGAATCTACTGGAAGACCTTTGAGCCGGCTATCCGCGCATCAGACGTCGTGCCCGTGAATGAATTGGAGTTGGTTCTGACCGGCCGCCGAGCGTCCGCCTGGGTGAGGAGCGCAGCCCCATAAAGATTTAGTGCCATTACATTTCTTGGCCCCCATCAAACCTGGCGCACCGTCTCCGCTGGAAAGACATTTTTGGGAAGGTACCCTACTGCGCCTCGGCGCGGGCGATCTAGGACAGAGCATCGAAGATGTCCCGAATGGTGTGTTTTCGCTGCCGCACCTCCTATGGACTCAGAAGGTACGGTTGCAGGAAAAGAGAGGTGCAGTCGTCTACGTCTCTAGGATAATCTTGCCGGACCACCTGCTCATTCTGCCCTGCCCGAACTTTTGTTACAGCAATTCAGATCTGTTTTGAGTAGTCCCCAGAGGCCGATGTGTGAGATGCCATGAAAACGCCAAGTTCGTGCCAATGTCCTGACTGGGCGACGATGTCCGAAAAGTGTAGGAGAGTTTGGATGTATTGGGTGCCATTCAGTAAGCCAGAGGGATCCTTGCTGGCTGATCTGGACGCGTCACTCCTCCAGCCGGACGAACAATGGGACGCGCTTTACCATGACGTGATCCATTCCTTCGATAAGGATTCGGACTTCTTCTGGATCGGGTACGCGATCCAGTATTCGTCGCGGGCTGTTGACAAGCAGGGCGCAGTCAACGATCTGGAATGGATCCTCGGTCACCCAGAACGTTATGGCGTTCTGGGAGGACTGTTCGGCTCTGCAGCCAGTTATCTCGGCTTGATTGCCTCTTACCCGAATACTGCCCTCCTGCGCCTGATGCAGGCGCCGGACACGGGCGATGAGGACATTGACGATGTCCTTCAATTTGCTCGCGCGGCAGCGTTTGGGGCCCATGTCACCACGGCAACGGACTTCGACTTCGGTATGAATGCTGGGCGTCGGGCTAAGTCCAGCGCCGAGCGACCTTCACTGGAGCAGGCGGAACGGCTGATTCGGCAATGGCGTGAGCAGCACGCCTGAACGATGAATGCTCAGCACCTGACACTTTGGGAAACGGATGTGCTGGCGGTCGGGAATGGCATCCCGAGGAGCCGCAGGCAGTTCCAGAAATCGTCGCCGCCCCACCGTGCCGCCTGACTCAGGATCTGCCACCCGATTCGCGTCTGACTCACGACCGCTCGCCCGCGGTTATCCCGCCGAGGGGCGTGGGGTGCTGTCCGCTGCGCGCCGATCCGGGTCATCCAGGCCAGTGCGATACACAGCAGCCCAAAGAGCCGAGAGATTCGTTCTGGGGCTGTCATGTGTGTGGCCTCCAGATTCAGTCCACGAGATTTCAAAGCGGAAAACGCAGATTCCATCGCCCACCTGAGCCGATAGGTCCGCAACACGTCCACGACAGGCAAATCCGAAGCGACGACCACCCTGTCCCCCGCGGGGGACAGGGTGATGACCACGTGCATCCAGCCCCATAGACCTACGTCCGCTCAAACAGGGTACGCACCTGTCCCGGTTGTAGCGTCGTGAACAGGTCTCGTACGATCCATTCAAGCGCCGCGAGGCGCCGCTCTTCGAGTTGAGCATGGGAATAACGGGTAGGTTGCCATCCAGGCATGCCCCAAGATTATCAATGCTAAGCCGTGACGTGATCAATAATCTTGATTTTAGTATCATTAATCGCGACTTGGCAGTTTAAGTCGAACAATCCCCATCAGAGCTATTGATTCTGATGGGACACCTCGAAATTGACCTTTTCATTTCGCGTTATCCGTCTTCTCTGGAAAGCGCCTATAATGGGCAATAGGAAATCGCGATGGTAAAAAATGCTAAATGTCAAATCCTATTCGTGGTGAATCATTAATAGGACTTTGTCACTCTTTCGCTCATCCTGATCACTGTTGGGAAAGCATATAGGTGACAGACTAAAGTTGCTGTTCTACTAAGTATCAGTGTAAAAATATTTATTACCTGCGTCATTCTGAAACACTATTTACCCTTCCAGTAAGCGTCACCGATCACCTTCTCTTCATACGTAAGATAGGTCGCTGTCGCTGTGACACCGCAGTTGACCTTAAGCAGACGTGCCTCGACCGGATCAAGCATCTTCCAAAGGATGGTTTTTACCTTTGGCGCTTTCATTGTCATGGCGGCCTGAAAACAGGCATTCACCTGCTGAGTGGTCAAGATGTTTAGGGCTTCCTGAGGAGAATAGGACTGAAGCAGCTTAACCGCCGCGGCTGAAGCTCTGGGGTAGGTGAAGTCATAGCGTAGGGAGATGTACACCGTCCCGCCGCCCCCAGAACTAGGACTCACCGTCTGCTCGGTGATCTTTCCCGACAGGAGGGTATATTGCCCATCAGAAACCTGCCAGTCCCGATCGGTATGCTCCCGCATTCGCGTAGACACGATCCGCTGACCATGTGCCTGTGCCCAGGCCTGGATACTGGCGGGAACGGAAGATGTCATGGCCACGAGTGCGAGGATAAGCGTCATTCCCTTCATGGCTTTCTCCCCTGGGCGAGCGGTTTATAACGGCTGAAGACCAACGTCTCTTCTCTCCAAGTGTTTGGAACCTCCCACTGATCTGTAGGGAGCGCCTCCCAATTGTATGACGCCACCTTTTTCTTCAGACCTTTGGTGCTGAACCGGTTCTCGTCCGTGAACCACCAGATGGCTCGGTCGACACCTGTCAGCGATTGGACACCGTGTTGCCGGGCCTCAGGCAGTTGGGTATTTGGCGTAGACTCGGCAATCATCATCTGGATTCCCTTCCCACCTGGGCCCGGACCGACCTGCACCACAATTCGGATGTGGCCAGAAAGCCACATGGTATCTCCAGGGCGAACCTGCGCCGGTGTGGCGACGGCCTGAAAATCCTTGTGATTTTTATTCAGCGTGCCAGAAGCGCGATTGACCCGGACACCTGCGTCCCCGAGATGTGGGTCCTTACCACTGGCCTGGGTCGTTGCATAGTCCAGGGCCTGTGTCACGAAGCCCGAGCAGTCAACCCCTAGGCCATATCGTTTCAACCAAGCCGTCAGCATGGCTCCAGTGATCTCATGCGGGTGGACGCCAAAAGGATTGCGCTGCGCGACAAGACGGGCCGCTGCGTGCATCTCTTCAGGGCTGGCCTTGCCCGTCCGGACGGTAGACGGCATCTGCTGGTAAATCGCTCGATCGGCTGCCGGCATTCCAGAACGGTTGGTTTGAACCGACCGTTGAATGCTTCCCGCATTGATGTAATAAGGCGTCTGTACCTGAATTGTCTTCTCCCGCACCTGTTCATCCTCCATCCAGTGCAAGACCACTGGAAAACGGTAGGACTGGGTAAACGCCGTGAGTGCCTGAGTAATCCGGTCGTCATAGGTGCCTTGCGGATCCATCTGTGGTCTCGCTTGGGCTGGTGTCACGGTCTGAGCCACAGGTGTAGGGGTACTCCGTACTGGCGGGGCAGTAGGACGCGGGGAGGGCTTGGCTGGTGTGGCAGGCCTCACCGAGCTGGTCACTGCCTCAGCGGTAGGTTGCCCTGAAGAAGACCCGGCCGTTGGCGCAAAATAATTCACCACCATCCCCCGGTCGCGTAAGACAGCCGCCGCCTCTAAACGGGTAATCTTCCCATCACGGTCCGTATCAAATTGCCTATTGTCCGCGTAATTCTTCGTACCCTGCGTATACCACACGTCTCCATTGCGTCCAGGAGCGAGGATTTTCTGGTAGATCTTGTCGTAGGTCGCACCCGCTGGAAGTGCATTCACGGGAATATGGAAGTACAGCACCACATACCGCATCTGCTCCATCGGGGTCATTCGCAAAAGCCCGTCCCTGGTCACGCTCCGCGCGGCGATGCCCAGTGCCTGAGCATGCGCCCGCCCTGCTTTGGTGGCCAGGAAATCGTTCAAGGAAGGAATGCCGACACTGGGCGTGAACTGAATCAGCCCCACCGCACCCTTCTTACCTTTGCGGCGGGCCGCTTCGTTCTCCACCGCGGGACTGAATGTCCCCATCGTTTCATACCCGATGGTCGCGGCCAGCTCGTTGGGATCGACCTTGAGCTGCGCTGCTCCCCAGACGATGGCGGCCTGTACCTCCGGCTGCCGATCAAACCCCTTGATACCGGTGTGCTGAGCAGTCCAGCCCTGCCCGGTGGGGGCTTCTGCTGATAGAGAAGGCACAGAATCTTGGGGTGCTGAAGTTCGCGGGGCCACCGAAGAGGTGCGGGGACGAGATACAGGGGCCTGATCTACCACCTGGGCCGATGACACACCGGTCGGCGCAGACTTGATCTCGGGAGACAGGTCGGCCATGGGGGGATGAACCGACGTGGAGGGCCTGGGCGCAGCGGCAGTGGGCAGTGAAGTCCGTCCTGCCCCGCTCCCTGTGGTCATCTCTAGGTCCTCAGCGCGGAAGGCGGTCCCCCGATGGAAGGCCGCACGGAATCCCTGGCCACCTGACAGGAAACGGCCCCTGAACGTTGCTCCATTGTGGCCATGCAGAACGAAGGTGTCGTCCTCACGGATCTGGCCTTCCAGGTGCCAGCCACTCCGGTGGCCGGGCGTGACCCAATAACGGGCGTGAAGGTGACCTGCCGCGCTGCGCTGCACGGTCAGGCGAAAGCGCACGCCTTTTGCCTGACCATAGAAGGTTCGTGTCCACGACTGCTTGTTTGCCTTGAGTGGTGCAGGCATATCTGGCGCCGTTTGACGCTGAAGCACAAACTGGTGCTTGCTGGACGAGAGCGGGGAGCCTGCCACGCTAGGCACACGTGGCCTCGATGCTGGGAGGCCAAGCACTTGGTGGCGGCCCAAGCGCTTGCCCATTGCCTGGGCTTCCTGCTCCAGGCCTGCGTCAGGATCGATGCCCTGACCGACCTGGCCCCGGCTCTGCTGCACGGTGTGCGTGACCTCGTGCGCCAGCAACTCCAGGCCAGTTTGGGTATTCGGATTAAAAGTCCCCTGGCGGAAGAAGATGTCGGTCCCCGTCGTGAAGGCAACCGAATTCACGCCCTTGGCCAGTTTGTCGGCCTCGGCGTCGTCATGGATGCGTACGCGACTGAGGTCGTGATTGAGGCCCTGTTCAAGGTGACGCTGAACGGCTGTGGGAAGAGGATGTCCTCCACCACGCCGGGCCTGAATGCGCTCCAGGATCGGCCGGGTCGCCTCAACGTCCAGTTCCGCCAGTTGGCGCTGCACCGCCAGTGTCCTGTGAGCCTGCGCCGCCTGAGCGACCTGCTCCTGTTCCCGCTGGAGGGTCAGGTCGACGGCCCGTTGGAGAGCAGGACGCTCCCCAGGCGGGATCAAGCCCAGGACCGCACGGGCAACCGGGGCATTGATGGGGTGGCGCTGGAGGGCGACGAGGTGGGCAGCGTAGGCGTCCTGCCGTTCCTGTGCCGGCCGCCGGTCGGTGCGGAAACCCTGGACCAGGGTCTGGGTGACCTGCCGTTGCAGGGCACTGAACTGCGCCGACTCGCGGGCACTGATCGTGCGCCCTTCGATCTGCTCGGCCTGGGCGCGCATGACCGTGACCCAGTCTGCAGGGGTCTGGGGATGCCGGAGGACAGACTCAGGTGGGATCGGCTGGCGCAGGAGGGCCGGCTCCGCTGCACCCAGGGAAAGCGGGGTGAGTGCAGTCTGCTTTAAGGCCTGGCGCTGGAGTGTGGTCCGCCGCTCTTCCTGAGAACGGAGCTCGGCGGCCTGCAGGACTGGACGGACCGCCTGACGCTGGGCCTGAACAGGCGTACTGGTGAAGCGTTGCAAGTGGGACGCCAGGGACACGCGCGCCGGAGTCGGCGACGCGGTCTCTCCTGACCCAGGGCGGCGCTGAAGAGGTCTGGGGTTGATGGTGGTCTTGGCTTTGGGCTTGAACTCCATAAACGTCCTCCCGGCAGACCACAATCTAGAGGAAAAGGTTTCCCGAAGGAGTCCAATTTGACCGGCGGATCTCCGAGATGAGAAGAGGGAGTGGAGCTATCACAGAGGCCTGTTCACTCGATGGCGCGCGGACACGGGTGTGGCATGCGCTACCCCCCGGGTTGTGGCGGAATTTGTCGTAACGGAGGCCTTTGGCGGCCCTGGCGAGGAGGGGGAAGCGCGGGTCTTCGAGGCGGTCAAGGCCGCATACGCAGGAGAGGAGGTCCTGGGCTTCTGGCGCTATCCCCTGATCACCCGTGAGACTGTTCGTGAACCCGACATTCTGATCGCCGATCATGAACTCGGCCTCACCGTCATTGAGGTCAAGAGCCTACCCCTGGACGTCATCGCTGGCGTCGTCGGCTACCGTTGGGATCTTGCTCGCCCCTACTACGGCAAGCTGCATCTCAATCCCTACGAGCAGGCCAGGAAGCAGGCACAACTTCTGGGAGAAATCGCCGTACGGAAAACGGGCCTCTCCCAACTGGCCACCCGGGCTATCGTCGCACTCCCCCTGATCACCTGGGAAGCGTGGGACGGGCGCTTCGGACACCTGCTGTCGGATGTGCCCCTGCTCTTTGCCGATCAGATGACACCCGCGAGATTGCGCGCTGCCCTGGTACAGCCCCCCCCAGTGCGCTACGGCGAGTCCCTGGACGATGCCGCGTGGTTAGCCCTGCGGAGTGCGCTGGGCACTAGCGGGAACGTCCCCAAGCGCCAGGTCGTTCCGGTCGTTCCCCAAGCCCCGGTGACGTCCTCCCGTAGGGCCGACCTGATTGCCCGGACTGCCCGGCACCTGCATGCCTTCGACCTGCAACAGGAGCTGATCGCCAAGACCATTCCGCCAGGGCCATAGCGCATCCGGGGCATCGCCGGCAGTGGGAAGACCGTCCTCCTGGCCCAAAAAGCGGCCAATATGCACCTCAAGCACCCTGACTGGAACATCGGCGCTGGTCTTCTTTTCCCGAAGCCTGTACGACCAGCTCCGGGGCCAGGTCGACCACTGGCTTCGGCAAGCCACGAATGGAGAACAGAATCTGCAGACGGCCCGCCACCGCCTGCGTATCCTGCATGCCTGGGGCAGCAAGGACCAGCCCGGCTTCTACCGCACCCTGGCCGACCAGGTGGGCGTCACGCCGCTCACGGTCGACCGTACGCCACCGGGGTCGCCGACGGCAAAGCTGTTGTTCGCGTGCCGCGCCCTCCTGCTCGACGCTCAGCTGACTGGCCGCAGCTTGCAGGTGTTCGACGCCGTCCTGATCGACGAAGGTCAGGACCTGGTGCACGAACAGGCCCAGCTCACCTTCGAGGAAAAGCAGGCCTTCTACTGGATGGCCTACCAGAGCCTGCGTCCGGTGGCGCGCGACTCCCTGTTCGCTACCGGGGAGCCGGAAGCCCGCCGCCTGATCTGGGCCTACGACGAGGCCCAGAGCCTGGACACGCTGACCATCCCCAATACACGGGCGCTGTTCGAGGATGCTGGGGCACAGGTCTTCGGTCCTGGGGCTGCCTATAAAGGCGGGATCAAGAAGAGTGAAGTGATGAACCGCTGCTACCGCACGCCGGGCCCGGTCCTGCTCGCCGCTCATGCCCTGGGGATGGGTCTGCTGCGGGAAGGGGGTATGCTCGCCGGGCTGACCACCAAGGCCGACTGGAAGGCGATCGGCTATGAGGTGGACGGCCAGTTCCGGAGTGGCAGCGAAGTGATGTTGACTCGGTTTCCGGAGAATTCTCCCAACCCGTTGCCGCAGTTTACCGGGGAACCGCTGGTGACGTTCGGGAATGACCCGACCCGCCGGACGGAGCTGGAGGCGTTGGTGACCAATATCCAGCAAGACCTCACCGAGCATGGCCTCCAACCCAGCCGTCAGCTCCTCGTCGTTGTCCCAGGTCTGGACTGGGAGCCGTATGCCTTGCAGCGAGAGGTCTTCCAAGCACTACGGGCGGCGAATATCAGTGTGTATCTCCCAGGGAATAAGGACGTGAATGCTCCCAAGCAGAAGTGGCCAAGCACGGATCCCAACGGATTCTGGCGGGACGGGGCAGTGACGGTTTCTTCCATCATGCAGGCCAGAGGAAACGAGGCGGACGTGGTGTATGTGGTAGGGCTAGACCAAGTGGCCTCGCGTGAGGACCACATCCCGCTGCGAAAGCAGCTCTTCGTAGGCGTGAGTCGCAGCCGAGGATGGGTGCGGCTGAGCGGAGCAGGGATGACTGGTCTTCTGGCCGATGAGATTCACCGAGTACTGGCAGCGGGCGACACCCTGCGTTTCACATACCGCCCGCCACGGCGCATGCTGGACGCGATGGAGTGACCACCTGCCTTCTCAGTCAGACTGCTGCTGGATTGGCCATCAGACTCCCAGTGGAGACGATGGGAAGGGTCACCGCGGTGATCCGTGGTTCGGATCATGCTTTTGCCTCATCGTCGTCTCTCTTGAACAGCGCACACAGCATTATCCGTCCAGTGGCAGCAGGGGATTGAGACGGCGTTTCAACTGATTGACCGCTTCCTTCAGCGATGCACCGGCCGTAGCGGCAATCAGCATTCGGGTAAGTTCTACGGCCATGATCTCGCCCTCACGGGCCAAGCGCTCAAGTTGCGTCCATTGATCTGAGGTGAGCTGCTTTTTCAAAATCAGTTGCAGGGTCGACCGCTGGGCTTCCCACTGCTCGTCGGGCGACAGGCTTCCCAGACGTTCCAGTTGCGCTTCCGCCTGTACCTGAGCGTCCCGCTCCGCATTCTGACGTAATCGGAGGGCTTTGACCTGACGGACCTGCCGCTCCTGCTCCGGGGGTATAAAATCTGACGCAACACTGTATTTCTCAGGATGCTGAAGAAAATCCGACACCAGGCCACCTGGATTCCGGACGGTCCCCCCGGCATTCTGCCGGCGCTGCTGCAGGAACTGGAGGGCCAGTTCCACGCGATCGGGATACTGCGCCGCAAGGGTGGACGCACGCGCTACAGACACGCCAGCCTGACGGAGCAACACCACCAGCGCCGGATCAGCCGAATAGGTACCTGCAAAGACATAGTGTGCTACCGCAGCTTTTCCGCGGCCCTCAATGGTCGCGCGCTCAAGGTACCGGCTGGCAAGCAGTTCATCATGGGCGGCGGTCAATGCCCGGCGAACGAGGTCACTGCGGTCCGTCGTCAGACCTGTGGCCTGACGCCAATCCACCAGCGGCACACGCAGTTCTGTCAGCAGCGTGCCGTCGTCCTGGCGCCGGTGGGCCTGTAAGGTCCTGTACAGCGCCCGGGCCGGCGGCTGTTCCAGTTGCTGCAAAAGGTGTCCATCGAGCACGTGGGAGATACCGGCCCGGATGCTCTCGGCGAGTTGCTCACCGAGGCGCACGCTGAGGGTCGCCTCGCTCTCTAGCGTGTTGAGATCCCCGTCATCCTCATGGTCGCGGTAGCGCAGGCCCTCGAAGAATCGGACCCCGACATTCTCCCACCCCACCCGCTGGGAGCCCACCAGCGTCGTCTTGCGACCCACGATGACACTGGTGAAGTACAGACGCCGGATGCTCTGACGTAGCCGATGGTAGTTCTCACCATTGTTGGCAAGACCCATCAATTCACGGACTTCGTATGCCGTCGTGTGGACCCAGTCGTCCTCTGGACAGCCGTTCGCGATGAAGAGTGTCTCGAGGGCGATCAAGGTGTCTGTGTCGATGCCATGAGGCCGCCCTTGAGGCGTGACGGCCTCAATTCGGAACGTCCGATCATTGACCACGAATTCGGTATTCCAGGTCGTAATCGTCTGGTCGACCCGGGTATGCATGCTGATCACGCCGAACCTGGCGAAGTTCAGTTCGTCATGCAAGTTTGGAGATTTGTTCCTCTTCGCCATACCCGGCTCCTGTTGTTGTTTTTAACTGAAGTAAAGATATAAAAAAACAACAACAAGCGTGGTGCAAGATCGCGTGCTGGACAGCCGATCAGGCATTTTCCCCGCAAAGGTATCGCTAGTTTGCGGCCCATTCCCGCAAAGGTATCGCTATCTTTTCCAAATTTCCCGCAAAGGTGTCGCCAAAAGTACAGCGAGACCCCGACGGGAGTCAGAGGAGGAGAAAATACGTCTATTGCAGGCTTTTAAGGCTTTCCCGCAAAGGTGTCGCTCTTCTGAAAAAAGCTCTTCCCGCAAAGGTATCGCTAGTCTTCTCCGCAATCCCGCAAAGGTATCGCACCCCTTGGGGAGAAGAAATACACGTCCTGAAGAGATTTTCTAGTCCTAGTACTTGGCTTTCCCGCAAAGGTATCGCTATGGTGATCGGTTGAGGACCTGGGAAGATGAGTGCGAAAGCCAGGGTTTTCCCGCAAAGGTGTCGCTATATCCGTATGACGAACGGTGAGCGCGACCTTCTTCCTCTCGCCGATCTGAACTGGGGAGTGGTGCCCGACGTACAGTGGCGTGGGAGCGCAACCCATCTTGGTCTCGGTCGCCCACCGCAAGCGCTTTGTCCGGAGAGTGGGGACCCTGGGCCGGGGGCTGGCAGCCAGGATCGGATATCCGAGATAGGTTGAGGTCACTGGACGTGGAGAAACTGTCCTCGCTCAGGGAGGTGCGGCAACAATGGCGGTCACTTCGGCGGGCATGAGAGCGAGTGTGGGGAACACGCCTGACAAACGGACGGGATGCTCGTCACAGGACTGAGCTTGACATTCGGCACCGTCTGGCGCGCTACTTTGCTGGTATGACCTCCGACGATCCCGCGCCCAGCCTCGTCACCATCGACGGCATCGAGGGCCACCTCGCCCGCGTGGAGCTGCCCGACGGCACCACCGAGGACTGGGCCCTGGCGAATCTGCCCGCTGGGGTGAGGGAGGGTGATGTCGTGCGCCTGCACGTCGAAGGTGGGGACCTGGAGATGGAGATTGACCATGCGGAGACTGCTCGGCGTCGCCAGGGGGCCCAGGCCCAACTCGACGCCCTGAACCGCCCCAGTGTGGTGGGCGAGGAAATTGACCTGTGAGGGGTTTCCTGGCGGTGGTCGCCCTTACCCTGGGCACTGTGCAAGCCCAGGCCGCCTTCCCGGGTGCCCTGACGATCCGCTTCCTCGACGTGGGGCAGGGCGACGCGGTGCTCATCACATCCCCTGAAGGCAAGAGTGTCCTCTATGACGGGGGTAGGAGTGAACCCCGCCTCCAGACGCTGCTGCGGCAGTACGAGGTCCAGACGCTGGACCTTGTCGCGGCCAGCCATGCCGACGCCGACCACATCACGGGCCTGATCCCGGCCGTGAGCCTCTATAAGCCCCGCTTCTTCCTGAACAACGGTCTCGCCGGCACCACCCAGACCTGGCGCAAGCTGGTCACGGCTGCGCAGCAGGCCGGCACGCAGGGGTTGGTGGCCAGGGATCAGATCATCAACCTGGGCAGCGTCAAACTGACGGTCCTGGCACCCCCACCGGGCATGCCGGGCAACGAGCAGAACCTGAACAGCGTGGGCCTGCTCGTGCAGTACGGGGCGTTCCGGGCCCTGATGACCGGGGACAGCGAGACGCCTGAAACGGCGGGCTGGCTGAAGAAGTACCCGGCGAGTACCCTGGGACCCATAGACGTGTACAAGAGCATCCACCACGGGGCGGCGAACGGGGACAACACGACGTGGCTGGCGGCGGTGCGCCCAAGGAACGTGGTGGTGAGCGTGGGGCCTAACAATTACGGGCACCCGACAGCGACCGCCCTGAACCTCTACAAGAGCGTGGGGGCAGTGACCTGGCGCACCGACCAGATGGGAACGGTGACGATCACGGTACAGCCCAGTGGGGCCTATACCATCACGACCGAGAAGGGCCGGTCGGCGCAGGGGCAGGCGACGGGTGCAGGGGTCTCCCCTGCTCCGCGTCCGGCTTCCATGGTCCCCTCCCCCCCCGCATCGGCGGTGCCGAGCAGTGTGAACTATGCCAACTGCGCAGCGGTGCGGGCCGCTGGGAAATCGCCTCTCCTGCGCGGTCAACCGGGCTACAGCACCAAGCTCGACCGCGACGGCGATGGGCGCGCCTGTGAGTAGTGCGCCTTCCTGGTGACCTTGATCCCACATCCAGTTGCTCAGCGCCTGGTGTTCTACAGTGGCGCGCGTGTCCAGAGCGTCTCCCCTACAAGTGGTCTGGTTCAAAAAGGATCTGCGGGTTCACGATCACCTGCCGCTCCTTGAGGCTGTGTCCCGGGGCCCGGTGTTGCCGCTCTACATCTATGAACCGGAGCAACTCCACCATCCCGAGTTCGGCACCCATCATCTTCAATATCTCAACGAGTGCCTGAACGAACTGGACGCCGCATTGCGGACCCTCGGCACTCCCCTGATCCGGCGGCATGGCGAAGCGGTCCAGGTGCTTGAGCAGTTGCATGCCGAAGTCGGCTTCGCTGCCCTCTGGGCGCACGAGGAAACCGGTAATGGCGTGAGTTATGCCCGGGACCGCCGCGTGCAGGCCTGGTGTAGGGCCCAGGGTCTGCCCTTCACTGAGTTACCGCAAAACGGCGTGGTTCGCCGTCTCCGGAACCGTGACGGCTGGGCCGACACCTGGGAGGAGAGGATGGGCGGGGCGACTCTCGGACCCCCGGAGCAGTTGCAGAGCGTCCCGGTGTCCTTGGGAGGTCCTCTGGATGTTTCTGAACTCGGTCTGGCTCCTAACACTAAGGCCATTCCCTTGGGGGGCCGGCAGGCCGCACAGCGGACCCTGGAGAGCTTTCTGACTACCCGCGGGGTGGACTACATGCGGGAGATGAGCAGCCCCCTCACCGCCGAAGACAGCTGCTCACGCCTGAGTGCCCCACTCGTCTTCGGAACCCTGAGCCTGCGCGAGGTTGTGCAGGCCACCCGGCAGCGGCTCGCCGCCGTCAAAGGCGACCCGGCCGCCGATCCCCGCTGGGTGCGCTCCCTGCGCTCCTTCGAGAGCAGGCTCCACTGGCACTGCCACTTCATGCAGCGCCTGGAATCCGAGCCCGCGATGGAGTTCCGCAACCTCAACCGGGCCTTCGACGACCTGCGGCCCGAGTGGAATCAGGAGCACTTCGACCGCTGGGCTGCTGGACAGACGGGCTACCCGTTGCAGGACGCCTGCATGCGGATGCTCGCACAGACGGGTTGGCTGAACTTCCGCATGCGGGCCATGACCATCTCGTTTTCCAGCCAGTTGCTGTGGCTGCACTGGCGCGTCCCCGGTGAGTTCCTGGCCCATCACTGGCTCGACAACGAGCCCGGCATCCACTGGGCACAGGTCCAGATGCAGAGCAGCACCGTGGGCATCAATCGGGTGCGCATTTATAACCCGATCAAACAAGCGCGGGACCAGGACCCGACGGGCGACTTCATCCGCCGCTGGGTGCCGGAGTTGGCCGACGTGCCCACCGACTTCATCCATGCCCCTTGGGAGTGGAGTGGTGCCAGCCGCCTGAAGTATCCCGCGCCGATTGTGAACGCCGAACGGGCCATCCGGGCGGCTAAGGCCCGGATCACGGCCGTGCGGGAAACTGCATTCTTCGAAGAGGAAGCCCGGCGGGTCTATGCCCTGCACGGCAGCCGGAAGAAGGCGGTGGTGCGGGCCGAGCGCCGGGCCCTGGGCCTACCGGAGAAGCCCGTGCGCCAAGTACGGCGCTCATCTCGCGTCCTGATCATGGCTGGACAGCCGAATTTGTTTGACGCAATTCCCGGGGCGTCCAGACCCGTGATGCCCGCTGGGCTCCCCGAGTCGTGGCGCGTGGCCCTGGCCGCCGAGTTCGCCGCGCCCTCCTTCCACGCCCTCAAGGATTTCCTGGTCGAGGAACGCCGCACCCATACCGTCTATCCCCCGGCCCCCGACGTCTTCAATGCCCTGCGCCTCACCCCGCTGGAGAACGTCCGGGTCCTCATCCTCGGTCAGGACCCCTACCACGGTGCGGGACAGGCGCACGGGCTGTCGTTCAGCGTGCGGCCCGGCGTGCGGGTGCCCCCCAGCCTTCAGAACATCTACAAGGAGTTGCAGACCGACCTGCCCGGCTTTACCCCGCCCCGGCACGGCGACCTGCGGGCCTGGGCCGAGCAGGGCGTCCTGCTGCTCAACGCGGTGCTGACGGTGCGCGCGGGCGAGGCGAACAGCCATGCGGGCAAGGGCTGGGAGGGGTTCACCGACGCGGTGATCCGGGCGGTGAACGCCAAGCCGGGGCGGGTGGTGTTCGTGCTGTGGGGGGCGTACGCGCGCAAGAAGGCCAAGCTGATTACGGGCCGGCAGCACGTGATCATCGAGTCGGCGCACCCGTCGCCGCTGAGCATGGCGCGGTTCATGGGGAGCCGGCCGTTCTCGAAGGTGAATGCGGCGCTGGAGGAGGCGGGCGAGGCGCCCATCGACTGGCAGCTTCCCCTCAAGGTCGAGGGGGATTGAACTGCTGTTGGAGTGGGTGCAGGCAGGATTCGAAGCCCAGGCGCGGGCCATGCAAGAGGCCCTGTCACTCTCCTGAAGGTGAGTGGGGTCGTCGTAGAGAGACGTAGAGCAGTGAATTGGCTTCTATTTTTGGCGGCAGTTAGAGGGAACAGGATTCGTTGTGCGCGCCCTGAACTCTATGGTGAACCCACCATATATAAGGCACGTAGATAACATATCCATTGGCGCTCACATGGTAAAAATTGGAAACGTTATTGAGCCATAATCTCTCGGTCACAGCTAAGACCGACGAGTCCTAAATGCGGTGGATTGATTCTTAAGCTCTGGCCCCACCAGCTGGTGGGGCCACGCTGCGCGTATGAATGGCATCCGAGCGAGTGGGGGTGAGCGCCTGTGCGGGGGTGGGCGTCACGCTGGAGAAATGTACCTGGAGTCCGGCCAGTGCCAGGGCGGTCGCCCTATTGAGGACTTCCTCGTCGATCTCCCCCTGACCATCGATCCGGTCGAGTGGAACATCAGCCCCATCGGCATCTCCACCTTCGTCGACGAGCACGGCATCACGAACGTTCTGGACTGGGTGGGCGAAGCGCACTACCCCGAGGTGGCCGACTTCATCGAAGAAGCCCGGCGACTGGGCGTTTCCCGGCGCGTGTCTCACACGGGCCCTATCGAGCACTTGAGTGCTCAGTCCCGACTCTTCCTCCTGCACCCGCGGGCGGCCGTCCTGAACGCGGCTGCACTCCCCACCCCGCCGGCGTTCCGCTGTCCCTGTCGGCAGGGACATACCGCGCAGCAGGGATGCCTGAGCCTCGCGTGGCATGCGTCCGAGAACGCCGGCCCAGGACGACGCCAACTGGCGCGCGGAGAAACGTACGCCGTCCGGCCGCCCCTGGCCGGCAAGCCGGAGTACGGCCTGGCCGTGTTCATGACGGTCCCGATCACCGCCCTCACCGTGATCACGCATCCGGAACCGGACATCCAGAATGCTCGTGAAACCCGTGCCCGACAGAGCGGGCTGCCCGTATTCGTCGCCGACCAGTGAACGAACGTCACCCCTGGGTCACACAGTTGCCGCTGCCTGAGCCTTGTACGATCAGTTCGGGAGGAGCGCATGATCAAGACCACCGTACCGCCGAAGAAAAAGGGTGTCAGTGCCCTCCAGGTCATGGCCTATGTGGGCGATCAGGGCCTGATGCGTCAGATCCCCGCCGCGGACCTGAAGCGCCTGAACGAGAAGCACAAAGCGCCTAAACGCTAGCCCACCCCGCCCCATCCCCGTATGTCGATGCCGCTGCCGTTCAGGCCGGCATCTTTTTTTTGGAGCCGATTCATGAATACGCTCGCGGTGTTGCTGGCCAGCCTACTCCTCCTGATTCCCGGCTTCCTCGGCCTCTCCATCTTCCGGTACCTGCAGGGGATGCGCATCGCCGAAGCGCAGAGCACCCTCCTCTGGTCACTGCTGCTCAGCGCACTGAACCTGGGCCTCATCCTCCTGATCGGTCTGGCGCGTGCCTGGCCTCCAGTCGAACGCTTCGTGGCGCTCTCACTGACCCAGGCCACGAACGACACGACCGTTTCCGACCTCCTGGCCTTAAGTCTCTGGACGGCTGCGCTGGCCCTGTGTGGTGGGCTGATTCTGGGCTCCCTCCTGCGTCTTCCTGCCCTCCGGGCGTGGCTCGCCAGCTTCTCTGGGCAGGCCTTCAACCCGGACCCCTGGGCGAACCTCCTGGGCGGCGATATCGATGAGCCGCTCGTGATCGTCCGCATGGAGGATGGACGCCAGTTCCTCGGGAATGCCCTCCAGGTCAACGAAACGCCGAATGGGCGCACGATTGCCCTCAAGGATGCCGTCATGTTCGCGGCGGATGATCCGGGCATGCGAACCGCGATCGTGCCGCTCCGGCCGGGGACGACGATCATCACTGCGAAGATCGAGGCGGTCACGCTGCTGGACGAGACGTCGAACGATCAGATTCAGGCGATGACGGCGCCGGAGCAGGAGGATCTGGGCGAAGAGATCAGTCTCCCGTTGGACGTGCCGCCGTCTTGAGCTCTGGCCCCTGGGAGGGGCCCTCGGCGCGTATGCGCGAGATCATCTACGAGGCTGGGTTTGAACGGCGCGAGGTCTACCTGTTGCCGAATGGCCGCTTCACGGTTCAGGTGGCAAGCGATCTGCTGCTCACCGGGGGACTGAACGAGCCCGAGCGGGTGCTGGCCCTCCCCGACGCGGAGGCCCTCCAAGTCCTGCACACCGCTGCTCCGGAACTCGTGGTGCCGGAAGGTCTCCAGATCTGGCAGCTCCGGCACCCGGAGCGGTACAGCCTGCTCGGGCCAGAGGCGCCGTTCCCGGAGGCCTACCGACTGTGTGCGGTACTCCTACAGATCAGGTGCAAAGTCCAGGGCGACATGATTGCCCCCACCATCAGAGAGAAAAGGGAGGAGATCGCGCTGGGCGTACTGTTCCCGAATAGCTCCGGTCGGGTGGCCCACCGTATAGATGGTGACGTTCATATCGGCATGCTCACCATCAGCAATGTCGCGCCACAGGTAGCGCTCCTGCTCGACCTGATTCAGCGGAAGGAAATTCAGGCCGAGCACCCCTCCTACCGACCAATCCTGACCATCGCACCAGCGGTAAAGCGCGCGGAAGGCGGACGGAAGACGGAGTTCATTGCGTCTCTCGAAGGCATCGAGTTCAGGATCAGTGAGGCCAGGGCGCAAAGTGGCATGGATGGCGGGGACATGTTCGAGGTACCAGGCATCCAGACGGCTCAGTACGGTCGTCAGATCGGAGGAAGTCTGCATAGGGTTCACCTGAAAGAGCAAGGCTTGAAGAACAGCATAGAGCTGCGACGGTTGACGCAGGATCTCATTTGCTGGCGCACGACCACAGAGGGATATCTATCGGCTTCTCGCGAAGACAACAGCCCAAACTACTGGCCCCGGCATATGCACCTCTCCCTGCGCCTAGTCTCTTCTACACTCCAGACGTGACCCGCTACCTCCTGCCGCTTTTCCTGACCCTCTCCGGTGTCGTCTCTGCGGGGGGCGTCGAGCCCATCAATCGCAACCAACCTTTGTACTGGGTTCCAGGAGCGAGTGAGGTCTTCTCTGTTTCCGCAGACCAAATTGTCACCAAGGCGTTTACCAATGCCCTCACGCTTCGCTCCGAGGGACAACGCATACAGGTCTTCGTGACCACGGGCATCATCAGTGATGATCCGGGCGCTTCTGCCATCAACAACATCCAAGCCTGGGTGCAGAGTCCCACGGCTTCCCCAGCTCAGAAGCAAGCCTTGATCCAGGTCGCTCAGACCTACCTGCGCGGGTGTTCTCTTCAGGTCACGCCTCGGCAGCTGGCTGCGCTCGTTGCGTTGAAAGAGGCGGACTGGACACAAGGTGGATGGCAGAAGAGGACAGTCGAGGGCGTCACGCTCGGCTGGTCTGATGGGAATGGCTTCGGTTTCTCCGATGGTCCGCAGGGGCGTAAGCCCCGTGCAGCCCTTTCGGTGGAATGGCCTGTCAAAACCAGCCGTTGCCAGTTCTGACCGACCAAAGGACAACCTGACGCGTTGGTGGAGAGCGTCTGTGAACTCCAGTTAACCTGATGTCGAGAGGGTCGTCACAGCATCTTGCTTTTCGTAGCCGACGAAAAGTAGGCGTCACATTTGATCAAGGCACTTAAGCACGGGCAAGAAGACACTGAAGCACCCAAATCCCTCCGTTCAGTCTCGCGAAGCCAACTCAACCGGCTCAAGGGTCAACTGACGCAGATCCGCTGTGCCCAGTCGCCACATCAGGACGGCAGGGTGTCCCGCCCAGCTTGCCGCCGCAAATGCCTCTGGGGTCTGGGTGATCACTGGCATCTGGCGCAAGCCTCCGGAAGAGAGAGGGAGCGAACTCAGGGCAAGACGACCTCCGAGCGCGCTCCGTACACGCAGGACGTACTGCCCACAGAGCGGGCGCTCCTGCACCAGGCAATTGAGATTGTCCACCATCGCGTAGACCTGCCCTTCGGCATCCCGCACCTGCACTGTGGGTGCCTGTGGGCTGTCGAAGACCGCCCCAGCCGTAGCCAATTCCAGAACGACCCCCGGTGGGAGCGCGCGGCTCAGCTCTGGAAGGACCGCTCGGTAGGCCGCTTTCACGTACAGGTCGGCGGCCTCCACCGGCGCCTGTGGCGTCCCAATTTGCAAGTTGACGGCCCCTACGGTCAGCGTAGGATTGGTCCTCCCGGATAGCCGTACAGGTCGGTCCAGCTGCTCGGCGAGCTCCGACACGAAGTCGTACTTGCTCAGCCACAGATCTTCCTTGTCCCGTTGGCCGGTCAAACTCACCTCGACCGCCTGTGAACTGCCAGGGAACAAGAGGTGGATCCGGTAACCGTTGACCTGGGTCTGGACGCCCTGCTGCTCGAGGGCCGACAACAAATCACTTCGCCTGAACACGCTCCGCTCCACGATCTTGGTCGTCTGGCAAGACCACCAGTTCAGAGGCACGTTCCACCAGGGCATGCCCTTGGGTGCAACGACCGACAGGGAACAGCGAGCCACGGCTTCGGTCTCCGGTGTCATGAGGCTGGGAATGGCCCCAGGCGCGGGCGCCCGCAGGGCGGGAAGCGTCATGAGTGCCGCCGAGCCCAGAAGTGTCAGCATCAGGGCAAAGGCCGCGCGTGGAGCGGTGTAGAGCCGCTGCATACCACGGGCCACCCGGGCGGGATCACCGAACTCCTGAAGCGCGAGGTCCAGGGCCTGGGCGGGGGGGTGGCCGACCAGCTGGTGCTCCGCGGCGCGCTCAAGGATGCTCCCCCGTAATTCCTCACGCACACGTCGCCGTTCACGTGCGGGAAGAGCTCGGGTCGCCCGCGTGAGGTAGACATCGAGCGCCTTCACGAGTTGCCCCAGCGGGTCGCGAGGCCCTGATGCCAGCGGTGGTAGGCGTCACGCTTGGTCTTGAAGGCCTGCTCGCCATCGTCGGTCAGGGTGTAGTAGCGCAGGGCGTGGCCGCCACGGGGGCTGGGGCGAGTTTCGCTGCGCAGCCAGCCGCGCCGCTCCAGACGGTGGAGGGCGGGATAGAGGGTGCCGGCATTCAGGTCAAGGTCACCGCCTGTGAGGTCGCGCAGTTCCTTGGCGAGGTCCAGGCCATAGCGCTCCTGCCCGGAGAGAAGGGTGAGGAGCGCGAGCTCGAGGTCGCCATCGTGGAGAGGCATATCTCAATATATATTTTCGATATCGAAAGTCAATATCGATGTGAGTCAAGGACAGCTTGCGGTACCTGCCCAGCAAGTCAGGTCTACTGATCAGTAGAGGCGGCTACTCCTTCCGCTCGCACGCAATTCCATCCCGATCGCGATCAAGCCGCGTGCGGTAGACCCACCTTACACGCGGCGCCCATCACACCGGCTCAAGGTGGTAATCGAGTAGATCGGCCTCGTCGGCTGGGGCCAGGAATTTCTCAATGGCAACCAGTCGAGCTCGGCTGAAGGAGAACTCCTTGCCATCGAAATGCTTGATGCCACCATCGGGGTCTGTGTGGAAGACAGAGAAGATGCGGTACTGCCCCGCGCCTTTTCTGTACAGGAATACCTCGGCGTACGAGTTCGAACCGAGGTCATTGGATCCAGTGTAGGCGGCATAGACCGACTCATCGCTCACCAGATACTGCTCAATCTTGAACAGGGGCCGCTTGATAGTTGCCGCTAGGTACGCCTTAGCTTCTTCCACCCACCCGGCTGAAACATTCTTTGGCCGGGTGATGGAGGGCACCGCCTCAAAGGTGAAGAACTCCCGGATAAACCCCGTCACGGCCGCTTCGTACTTTGCGCGGTCGAGCTCACGGTAGGCCAGTTCCCAGCAGGCGAACTCCTTGTTCAGAAAGTTCTGGATAAACTGGGTCGCCTCCTGTGCTACGGCGTGCTTGTTCATCTCTCGTTCTCCACAGTTCTCAGATGCTGCGCTGCTGATCTGCCCCGGTCCTCAGAGGGGGCGTGGTGTTCTTCGTCCCCTCAGTCCTCGCCGCTAGCTCAATAGATCACGTGTTCAACGGCCTTGAGCCCCGGCTTGAAGCGAGGGATTGCCCCCACAGCGACTTGAGCGGATGTCTGATTGCGCTCTCCAGGCTTTCAGTACCAGGTGGCCACACCGCCATGGTGGGAGCAGGTGCCGCGGCGATTGGCGCTGAAGGAGTAACTCCCATCCCGGCACTGGGCTGAAGCGCCGGCCGGGCGGGTCTCGCTGAAGGTCGGACGCTGAATCTGCTGCCCATCCACATTCGTATACGTGCCTGGATTGGCCGGACGTGCAGGGATGGTCACCTGGGGCAGAGCAGGTGCAGGCGTCGCCTTCAGGTAGGCCCGCGCGACATAACCCCGCCGCCCCTGGTAGACCACTGGGCAGAACTGGCTGCACGCGCCGATCTCTAGCTGCGTGCCCTTGGGCACCTGGCTCAGGACTGGGGCGGTCTTGGTGGGCCCACTGCGGAGGTTGAGGTTCTCCGTGGTGGTGACCTGCAGGGCGAAGGCGGGGGCAAGGGTCAGGGCCAGGAACGCGAGCAGCTTCTTCATGGGCAGTCCTCCAGAACGGTGCTTGAGGCGGGTGGCCTACTTCAACCAGCTGAACTCACCATTCGTGATCACGTAAATGGTGTCCTTCTCGGTCGTCTCCACGCTGATGACCGTGCCCCGCGTGGCCGTACCGCTCTTCTTGTAGATGTAGAGCGTGTTGTAGTCGCCTTCGCCCTGATCGACATACTGATAGCCGATCGACTTCAGTAGGTTCTCCAGGCTGTTCAGCACGGTGGTCACGGTCTCCTCGTCCGTGGCGTCGAGGCGATAGCCCTCCACGTAATAGATCTTGGCCCCTGTCTGGAGGTATTGCGTCTTGAAGCTGTTGGCCAGGCCACGCCCCTGAGTCGTGCAGTAGGGTCGGAGGCCATAGACAGTAACGGGCACGCTGCCATTGAACAGGGTGGGTTTGGCCGGGCAGGCAGCAGCCAGGGGCAGCACAGAGAGCAGAATGGTCCAGAAAAGGGGCTTCATATCTCTACGTACCACGCGGCCTGGTCGTTGTCGCGCGACATTGCCGTTCCCCAGCCTTGACCTTCGTGTAGCCCGAAGGTTGAGGCTGATAGCGTACATCTCTCCATCAGCGCGTTCGCCCAGCGGAGCGGCGTCAGCCCCCATGCCCTACGGCACTGGCTCCAGCAAGGGATTCTGCTGCCAGCTACCATGGGCGCCAATACTGGCTACCGGGTCTACACCCCCGACCAGTTCGGGCAGGCTCGCCCAGTCCACAGCCTCTTGTCACCGTGACGTCATCTGCCTTCCGCCAGGTTCAGACCATGAATCGGTTTCCCTGGCTCATCCTCCCGACGCTCCTGATCACGGCCTGTGGTCCAGCCCCCCTTCCCTCCGTTCCCGTCATAGACGGGCAGTTGCGCGGCGATGGTCCCTGGCCAGACGCCATCAGCTTCACGCCCGTGGTCTTCCTGCCGCAGACCCCTGTCGCTGTCTTGGCGGATGGCACGTTCAAGCTTCCTCTGCCAGCCACGCTCGTCCCCGACGGAACGAGCTATGGCTCACCCCTCTGCGAGGGCGAGGTGCATCAGAGTGATCTCCGGGCGGCCTTCGCGACCCTGCCGCACGACTGGCTGCGCACCTGGACTCAGGGACGTCCAACGGGAAGCGCAACGACGCGCCAAGTCTCTGGAGGTACAGTGTGGAATTACCAGTATGTGTACTCCACCTTCGCCACGAGCGTTCGTGGCACCCAGAACTGTGAAGGCATACAGGAGAGCTTTGACCTCGACTACGAGCGGGGATGGAATCTGGTGGAATGGACCCAGGTCAATGGACGGCAATTCTTGTACAGGAGCATCCCAAATCGGCGCCTAACCTGGCAGATCAGTAACTGATGGCCGTCATCGACGGCGCAAGGGTCGGGGGCTTGGCCTACCCATCCTCTCCGGGGTCTACGATCTCCTCATGCTGAGTCTCCATCCCATGACCCCAGAAAGCTTCCAACGCTTCCTTCAGCATTCGGTCACGACCTACGCCGCAGGGAACGTCCGAAGTGGCCGCTGGACTGCTGAGGAGGCGCAGGAACGCTCAGCGGCAGAGTTTCAGACGCTCCTTCCCGAGGGCCCGGCGACGCCGGACAATTTCTGCTTCGATCTCCATGACGCGGACCGGCATCAGGACGTCGGCGTGCTGTGGTACAAGCTCCTGCAGCGGGGTGGCCAGCAGATCGCCTTCGTCTATGAGATCGAGGTTGGGGCGGAGCACCGGCGGCGTGGGTACGCCCGGGAGGCGTTCAGGCTGCTCGAGCACCACGCGGCGGAGCGGGGCGCGACGGCCGTGCAACTGCATGTGTTCGGGCACAACCACCCGGCTCGGGCGCTCTACGAAGGTCTGGGCTTCGAACCTGTGAGTATCACGATGCAACGGGAGCTGAAACCCGTTCGCTGACGCCTGGAGAGCAAATGCGCTCGACCTCCAGAGCCGCAAAGGCCAGGTCCGTGGGGAGGACACGGGCCGGCGCTGGCAGGGCTAGGGGGTGTGGCGCAAGAATGCAAGTCCCAGCGGCCAGAAGGCCAGCAGCGGGCAAACGATCAGGACGAGCCAAAGACGCTGACGAGGTGGCAGCTTCAGCGCCGTGAGGGAGAACCCAGCCCCGAGAAGGACCGCCGCGCCGGCCAGTCTCAGCCAGAACCAGGTCGCATCGATGACCTCTTCCATATTTCGTAGCGTGCCACGTCCTTACTGGAAGGGCGTCCTTCTTTCTGCGGTGACCTCCAAAGGCGAGGTGGGACGTCCCCCCTACAGATCATCCGGAAATTCAGTGACAGTGTGCCGCCCCATCGGGCGGCACACTCCTGTTATGCGGCTGAACGATGACCACTGGGCCGTCTTGGCTCCTCTGATTCCCCCGTCCATCAAACGCACCAAACGTGGTCGACCACGCCGACCTGACCGTGAAGTCTTGGATGGCATCCTTTGGGTCCTCCGTACGGGAGCGCAGTGGGACGCTCTGCCGAAGGGGGAGTACCCGCCCAAAACTACCTGTCACGACCGCTTCCAGGATTGGAACGAACGCCAGGTCTTCCCGGTCATTCTGGCGGCACTCTACGAACTTTGCGAGGAGCAACAGCTCCTTGACCTGCGTGAAGCGTTCATTGACGGCACCTTCAGCTCTGCAAAAAAGGGGGCGCCGACGTCGGTCCCACCAAAAAAGGTAAAGGTACCAAGATCATGATCATGGTGGATGCGAGCGGCGTGCCGATCGCGGTTCACACGTGTAGGTCAGTCCAGCCGAGGTCACGCTTGTTCAGGACACGTTGGACACCTCATTCGGTATGGATTTCCCTAAGCGCCTGATCGGAGACAGGGCCTATGACAGCGATGGTTTGGATGCGGCTTTGGCGGGTCTTGGGATCGAAATGATCGCGCCCAATCGGCGCAATCGCCGGAAGACTCAGGATGGTCGGCCATTGCGCCGCTATCGGCGGCGCTGGAAGGTGGAACGGACCATCGCCTGGCTACAAAGCTTTCGGCGTGTCCGCACGCGGGACGAAGTCAAAGCACAGAACTTCTTGGGTATGGTTCAGCTGGCATGCATTGCCATCTTACTTCGGCTCGTCATGCAATGACGAACTGTTCAGATCTTTCAAACGCTCCTGAACGTCATTCATAGCTTTCTCGTCATTCGCTTGAGAAAAGGCAGTTTTGGCACTCTCCTAGCGATGTTGTGCTTGTTCTATTTCTCCTATCTGCTTAAAATAATCCCCAAGCGCCCGATAGGCGCAGCCCACGGCTACCTGATCATCCGTATACTCGGCTTGTTCTAAAGAACAATTCAACCACTGATACGCTAGCTCAAGCTCGTTTAGGTGAAGAGCAATGAAACCTTGCTCGTAGGCATTGACAGCTACTGGGAGTGGGAGGTTGCCCAACTGCTCAATGAGCTCTGCCTCCTTCGTGAAAGTAATCTTCGCTTGGAGCCAATTTCCGGCCATACGTTCGACCATCCCCACTTGGTGCAAGGCACGGTGCTGTTCACCTACTGCCTCCCGCTTCTTTGCATCATCGTGCAGATACAAAAAGATGGCTCGCGCCTCCTCAAATTGCTGGGTAAATGCTAGAACATAGCCCAGTCCAAATTGAGCCTGTCGAATCACTGACTCGTCTTGATCATTCTTAATAATACTTTGAAATAAGTGCTCAGCTGTTGGGTAATTATCCTGCGTAAACGCCAACCAAGCTTCCTCAATGCTGTTCATCCCCCATCCTATTCTGGCTCTAGGCCAATGTCGCCGGAATTTCCGGATGACCTGTACAACCCGGACGCTCCGCTGCCCCCGGAGCTCCAGTGAGCGCGCCCCTGACCCACCAGGTCCTCGCGGCCATCGTCGGCAACGCCGCCGCCTGGGACGACGCGATGTGCACCACGGCCGGCCTGCTGATGGACGAACTCCGCCCCCACCACTGGGGCGACGAGGGCGCGCGCCGCATTGCCGAGACCGTACAGGGCCACCTGCGCGCCGGCCGGGGCTTCGGGTACAACTCGCTGGCCGTCGAACTGCCCGACACTGCGCGCACCCTGCAGGCCATCCGGGCGACCGAACCCCTGGAGAACCTCCGCCTGGGCCTGCGGGAACTCGCGGAGCAGGGCCGCAAGCAGGACGTCCGAACCGCCCTCCGGAAGGCCGATACGGACCTGAACACCCTGCCGGCCCTCACGGTGGCCTCGGGCCTCGCCGAGGCGGTAAGCACGGCCACGTCGAGCAGCGCCGGGTACCGCCACGTGAGCCAGATCGGGAGCGTGGTCGAGCACCTGCGTGCCATGCAGGACCGCCCGGACAGCGTGATCGACCTCGGCCCCGAGCTGGCCCCCCACCTGCGCTGGGGTGGCCTGCCCGTCTCGGACACCGATGGGGAAACCCTGATCATCTGCGGGGCGCAGGGGCACGCGAAGACGGCCCTGGGCATCGCCCTGGCCTTGCGCTCGGCCCGGCAGGGCCACCTGACGCACTACGACGTCCTGGCCGACGCCTCGGCCTACCAGATCCGCGAGCGCATGGTGCACACCATCGCCGGGCTGTCCCTGCGCAGTGGCCTGCTCCTGAACGCCTCGGTGCCGCCGCGGGGCAGCTGGCCGCGCGAAACGGTGGAGCAGCGCCTGAGCTGGGCGGACGCGGTGCTCAACGGCATGCCCCTGGAGATCGACGACTCCAGCCCGGACATGAACCAGCACGAATTGCGTACCCGCCTTGCCCTCAAAGCCGCTCGGGGCGTCCGGCTCTCGGTCATGGAGAACCTGGACCACATGACCTGGGACGCCCGTGAGGAGCGCCTCGAGCGCCGGTACCAGCTGGGCCGCCTGACGCAGATCGTGCGGCAGTCCGATCGGCGCACCGGGCACCACACCATCCTGCTGGCCCAGGCCAACCGCAGCGCGGTCGAGGACGGCGACGGCATTCCCCGCCGCCATCAGGCTGCCGACAGTGACCAGCCCAGCCGCCACGCGACCTTCTTCCTGGGGCTGTTCAACCCGAACGTGGAGAAGGGCGGGGAGGCCACGCTGGAGATCAAGGGCCGCATCGACAAGAACCGTTCGGGGACGACCGGGCCGGTGAACTTCCCGGCCGCCCTGATCAATCCGAACCTGAGCACACCGGGGGTGCCCTCATGAGCCTGCTGGACTTCTACCGTGACGAACTCAAGAGCCGCCCCATCATGCCTGCCCTGCTTGCCCAGGCGAACATCGACGTGCCGCACAGCCGCCTGATCCGGGTGCCGGACCACGTGTACCCGGACACGAGGCCCAGCGTGTACGTGTACCCGGAGCACCTGACCGATTTCGGGGACGCCAATGAGAATTACGACCTGCTGCGGGTGGCTCGGGAGTGGTTGGGACTGACCCTGGAGCAGGCGGTGAGCCTGATCGCGGAGCTGGCGGGCGTGCGGCCTCCTGCGCCGTTTCAGGGTGAAATCAAGCGGGTGGCCTTCGCGCCCCTGCCTGCCCCCACCCGGACGGACCCGAATGCGCACGCGGTCTTCGCCGCCCGGTGCGCCGAGGCCCTCCAGCACCCGGCTACCCAGGCTGCGGAGGCGGCGGCGCGCTACCTCGACGAGCGGGGCATCCTGGCGGCCGCCTGGCACTACGGGGCTGGGGTGGTGAACAGCACGGTCCTGGCCCGTCGGCCCCACCGGATCTGGGAGGGCATGGTCACGCTGCCCACGTGGCACCAGGGCGCGCTGCTGGCCCTCAAGGGGCGCAACCTGCTCGGGAAGGGTGAGGGACGGGAGATGCGCAACCTCGCGGGCACAGGCACGGCGCCCTATGGCTTGCGGGAACTGCGGGACAGTCACGCTGTCCTGGCGGTCGAGGGCGAGACGGACACCCTGAGCATCTGGCAGGCCTTCGAAGGCGAGGTGTCGGTCGTGGGGATTCCAGGCGCGACGCACTGGAAGAAGCTGCAACATCCGGCGCTGGCTGGGCGCTACCTGTACCTGTGCCTGGACACGGATGAGGCGGGGCAGCGGGCAGTCAGTGAGGCGCAGCGCTGGGCGGCGGATGAGGGGCGGCCCCTGACGGTGGTTCCGGGGATTGGGGACAAGAACGACCTGTTGCTGAAGATGGGCGCAGCGGCGCTGCGGGCGGCCGTGCGGGATGCGACGGCGGCGGCGGTGCGGCGTGGTGGGCGGGTGTTGCGTTGACAGGGACTCGATTGGAGGTGGGTGCGGTGACGCTGGAGCAGGACATGGCGGCCTGGGGGAAGGCGTACCGCGCGGTGGCGGTGGCGCTGAACGACCGGGCGAGGGAGGCCCATGGCCTGTTCCTTCGCTGGACGGCGGCGGGGCGCACGGGAGACTTCAGCGGAGAACTGGCGCGGCACGCAGGTTTGTCGCGCACGACGGCCTGGCGGGCGTGGCGTGCCGGTCATGCCCTGGCCCTGGGGGCCATGGCGAGCGCGGACCAGGGCGACCTGGTAGACGCGGCGCGGGCGCTGGACTCCGGGGCGACCTCAGCCGAGGTGAATGCGGCCATTGAGGCGGGGGCGGTGCGGGATCTGGCGCAAAGCCTCGACGTGGGGCATGTGGGGCGGCGGATGTCGAGTGAGGCGGCGGCATTGCGGTCGCAGGTGCAGGCGCGGCTGGGGGCGTTGGGGTTGGAGCACTTGCCGCCAGCGGAGCGGGATGAGTTGGTGTGGCGGGCGTTTCTGTCGGTTTCAGATGAAACGCTGGCAGGGATCGTGGCGGCGTACCGGCAGGCGACGGAGAACGTTGTGGTGGAGGGGCAGGGATGAGGAACAGATCAGCGGCGCAAATCACCGGAAGTCAGGCCTTTCTACCCGACCGTGGACGGTGCCCAGACGATGAACGACCTGATGGCCAGGATGGTCGCGGTGAGGCACAGCAGTGCCCAGAATGCGAAGCTGCCACGCTGACCTTTTGCCCAGGCGCGCCACGCGATCGGGACATTCGAGACGGCGATGCCCAGCATCAGGAAGGCCGGCGAGTGGTCTTGACTCAGACTCCAGAACACGCCGACGAGCATCAGTCCGACGCCAATGAGACTGAGGGCCTGCGCCCAGCGTGGTTCGGTCATAGAGCGATTGTCACACGCCATGCTCCGGCCGTTTCCGAAAGTGTGCTGCCCGAGCTCTCCAGCGACACACCTGAGCGGTCGGGTAGCGACACCTTTGAGGGATTGGAGGGCGCCCAGTGACCCTCTTCCACCGGGGCCGGAAGGCCACGCACAAGTTCGGGGCGGTGCGCAGCGAGCGCGACGGCATCACGTTCGACAGCAAGGCCGAGGCCGATTACTACGACCTGCTCAAGCTCTCCGCCCAGGCGGGTGACCTGGTGGGCCTCATGAGGCAGCCGGTGTTCTATCTGCCCGGGGGCACCCGGTACGTGGCCGATTTCCTGTGCTTCTGGGCGGACGGCCGGGTCGATACCCGGGACGTGAAGGGCGTTGAAACCTCGGAATTTAAGGTGAAGTGGCGCGAGGTGCAGGCGGCCTATCCCTTCATGACCTTCGTCATGGTCAAGCGCAGCGGCAAAGGCTGGAAGGAAGAAGCGTGATCGACGAGAAGACCCCCGGAGTTGCCAAGGTGCCCAAGCGGCGCTCCCCGGTGAAGACGGCTGTGCCCTGGACATGCTGGGTGTGTGGCGATACGCATACCCGCACGGGCGAGCCCCTGACCAGCGCTGGTCAACTCATCCGGAGCCATCTGCACGTCCACCTGTCAGAGGGGCTGGTCCGCCACGCCACGCCAGAAGAGCGCACCGCAAGCAAAGTCTTTTTCGTCCTCACGCCCGCAGGTAAGGCGTTCGCCACACGCCGTCGACTGGACCCTACGACTCCTCGCCCCCCCGCGCTCCCCCAGTCAGGCACCCGGGCACGCCAGGTCTATGACGTGATCGCCGAGTTCCCAGGCGTCCGGCTGCTGGCCGTAGAGGTCGCCGACGAGTGCGGGCTGCCCCTTCAGCTGGCAAGTGCCTTTGCGCATCACCTGGCGCGACGCGGTGTGGTGAAGATCGAGACGGGCGGCCGGGGACGGCAGGCCGAGTTCTGGGTGGAGACGTGAGCGCTGCACTTCCTCTCCCTCCTGTCCCTGAGATCCAGCTCAAGGTCGCCATCCGGCGTGCGGCGCAGGAGCAGTACGGCCGCCACGTCAAGAACCGGCTGGCGCTGGCCATCCTGGCAGACAACCGGACCCCGCTGGGGGAGGGCCAGTTGACGTTCACGCACAGCACGCGGGGGCGCGATCAGGCGCCGAGCAAGAAGGCCGGAGGGGACATCTTCTACACGAAGGTAGAACCTGTGCAGCTGCTCTACGGCGAGCGGACGATCCTGACCTCGCCTCTATCCCTGAAGGTCCTGGTGAAGCCGGAAGCGGAAGGGAGTAGACTCACCCTGGCGACCCTACGGACGTGGCCGACGCCGAAGACGCCGGAGGTGCTGTACCGGTACCGCCAGGACCTTCAGTCGCTCGAGCGCAAGCCCGGGCTGAGTGGTGACCTCGTCCACCTGTTCGAGGAGTTGCTGAAGCCCCACCGAGTGGAGCTGCTCCGGGCCATGAACCTCTAACACCACCTTCCCCAAAGAGACAGGGAGCGGCCAGGGACGGGCCTTTCCTTTGGGGGAGCCACGGAACTGATAGAGAAACCTCAGGTCGAAAGCCGGATGGAGGCCTCCCCTGAGGGCCAGGAAGCGACCGTTCGGGCGCGATCAAATCTCTCCTCTATGACGGAGAAAATGACCTCTGGGTAGCCGCTCAGGGGTCGCCAACGGTCGCGTCTTTTCGGGTTCCAGGACCCCTCCCTCGGAGGGGTCTGAATCGGTCGTTTCCCGAAGCAGGCCTGTGACGCTCACGTCTGTCCAGGGGCGAGGAAGCGGAAAGCATGCGGATCAGGGAATCTGCCTTCCTGGAGGGGTTGGACGGGTCAGGGTGGGGTGCAAAATCGTCCTGATCTTTCCGCTGTTTTTGACCTTGAAGACGGCCTTCGGTGGGGTGGCCAGGGCCATTCCAGAGGGGTCATCGTGGCGCAGAACTGACACCTAAAAAAAGAGAGGAGAAGGGGGTGTTTTCGGATTTTCGGACAGGTCCAGGGATACATGAGGAAGTGGAACTATCAGGTCTGATTGCTGGCGCTCAGACGCCCAAATGGCGGCACGGAGGGGAGGCAGAACCGACAGAACCGACACCCTAAAAAAGGAAGGAGGCACGTGCATCCAGCCCTCACGGGTGACCTGACATCGCGGCGCGTGCGGCGCTGCTCAGGTCGGCGTAGCCCTGATTGTGGGAGGCTTCCTCATATGATCAACGAACAGGGAGGACCAGGAAGCATCATGGCTGAAACCACCACCTCCAACCTCGAGCTTCTGGACAGTCGGCTGGACCAGCTTTTTACATTCATCCACCGCATGACGTTCAACCCGGAGCGTCTTACGCTGGAGCTTGTCCTGTCCCATTACAGCAGCGACCTTCAAGCCCGGGTCTCTCTGGGAGGCCTCGGTTTCTTCCAATGGGACGTTATGGACGCACGAGAAGCCCAGGACCTCCCCCTGGATATTCTGCGGTTCATGGTGAGGGGGGGCGAGCAGCGTTTGCACCTGGTCACGACTGGCTACGAGCTGAACGTCTCTTTCACGCAGCTCCGTTTTGAACCCTCGCAGGTCCAGGACGGTGAAGCGTGGCCGCCCCTGTGGGCTGACCTTCGACAGGCTATCGACCAGTACTTAAGGGTTACGCCTGGGCAGAGTACCGAAAAGTGATTTTCTCTCGCGAAAGTCAGCCCTGGACTGCCGCACTGGAGGCCTGCCGTACCCTTCAAGCCGAGGGGGCCAGCGTCGATGATGTGCTTTATCTCCTCCGGCATGCAGGCTTCTGGAAGGTGGAAAGCATCAAAGCACTCCGGGAGCTTCGGGAGATGACCTTCCTCGAGGCAAAAACGCTCGTGCATCTGAGTTCCGTCTGGGAAGATCAGTACATCCCAGATGAACAGCTACACGATGAAATAGCGCGCGCAATAGAGACCCTTGAGCACGAAGACAAGTACGGCGAAGAGGGGACTTGAGACCAAAACGGACTACGGCTCTGGTGGTTGGCCGCGCTGAGGGCGACGACGTGGGTGAGTCTCCACCCTTCGCCGGCCGCGACACGGGTGAGCAGGTGCGCCGCCTGACCTGAGCTGAGTGGGTCGCCGTGGTAGAGGGTGCGGGGCATGGGGTGACCTCGGGGTGTGACAGGCCGTCCCGCTGCCCGAGATCGGGCAGGGGTGGGCAGGTGTGTACCGGCGAAGAAAGGAGGGGCAGAGCGCGCCCCCCTTCGAGGTCAGGCGGCGGCCAGCTCGTGGGCGTGGGGGAGCAAGTTGACCACGAAGGCCCAGACCGCGCGCCCCGGCTTCGGTTAGCACGGTCATGCTGAATACCTCGTGGCCCAAGGCCTACACACCGTAGGCCGTAGTGCCTCTGGGAGGCCCATAGTGGCCCAGCAGGAGGGGGAGGGGATCTCCATTACCCTGCCCAGAGTTCTGAGGCAGACCAGCGGCCCGCACAGCGCCGTCCTGCCGAGGCGGCTCAGGTCGAGGTGAAATCGCACGGCTCCACTAAAGGCGCCCGCTGGATCTGCGAAGAGTCTCACTTTAACGGACCCTCTTGGGGGCAGGGCAAGGAAGTTGCGCCCGCCTTCACCGCCTCTTGAACCCAGGTTGCCGGGAAACGGGCACTGGTGCCATGTCACACTTCTTCCATGAGCTTCGCGGCCATTTTTACCCCTCGACTCGTCCTGCGGCCCCTGCGTGACGAGGACGCAGCCCTCCTGGCGGCCTACCGGAGTGATCCCGACGTGGCTCGTTTCCAGGCCTGGCACGCCCCTTACAGCGAAGCACAGGCCCATGACCTCATCCGGTCCATGCAGGGGCGGGCCATCGGCGAGGATGGCTGGACCCAGATTGCGGTCACGGCGCGCGAGGGGGACGGGCTGATCGGCGACCTCGCTTTGCGCGCATTCGCGCCGCGACACGCGGAGCTTGGGTTTACCTTTGCGCGCTCGGCGCAGGGCCAGGGCTTTGCACGAGAGGCCATATCTGGACTCCTCGACCTCGCTTTTGGGGTCCTGGCCCTGCACCGGGTGGTAGCCAACACAGATCCGCGCGCTGGGAACATTGCGCGGGTGCTGCGCTGGCTGGGCTTTCGTCACGAGGGCCAGGCCATAGAGGCGTACTTCGACAGTGAGGCCTGGCTTGATGAGGATCAGTACGCGCTGCTGGCCCGCGAGTGGCAGGGCCAGCAGCCGTAGGGACCCTGCCCCACCTCCCCCACCCCACTACGGTGACCGCCGCGTGGTCCTGGCAGCCCACCAGTGGAAATGGCCGATGCTCCGAATGTCCTGCTCAGGTACTGTGAAGCTTCATGGGTCTGGACTACACCGCGGGGTGCGTGAACTTCCGGGATGTGGGGGAGTGGCTCGCCCTCATCGCCGGCCGGCCCATCCTGCAGCAGCACCGTCTTTTGCGGGGGGGTAAGCTCGATCATGTCCGATGTGCGGCGATGATCGACCATCCAGGATCCGTCCTGAATCTCCGTAGGGGGCCGGACCAAGTTGCCTGGCTCTTTGGAGCGCGGCCCCTGCATCTGCCCGCCAACGATGGACTGGAGAACTACGACACAGGGCACCCGAAGGTGCGCCGCTGGCTTTGCCGGGTCGTCCAGGCGGCGGCTGATCCGCAGACCCCCCTGCCGCTTCTGGTGCACTGCACGTCGGGCAAGGACCGGACGGGTGTGGCCATCGCTGCCATCCTGTTCAATCTGGGCGTGGACCCTGCACTGATCACCGAGGAGTATCTGCTCAGTGATGGGGAGGTCCAGCGGGACTGGATCGCGCAGGCCCTGGAGGGCTTCACGAAGACGGACAGGTATTTCACGGGCGTGGATCTCCTAACCCTTCGTCGCCGGTTCTGCGCGCCGACCAGCGACGAAGAGCTGCACAGATCTCCTTTCTGAACACCCCTTCCTCAACAGCCACAGTGTGCTCCAAGCCATGCCCAGAAACCTGACACCGGTAAGCCTGTGGCCATCTATCCCCAGCAGCCGGTTCATGCTGGGGAGCGGGACGCGACCGGGGTTCGAGTTGTGGGCGTATAGCGGGGCGTGGGAGGCGGGGCCGATCCCTCCGGAGAAGCTGCCCTTGAGCGTACGGGAGCGGGCGCGGCAGCAGGAGGACCAGGCGCAGCAGCAGGCCTTGAAGAGGGGCGCGAAGAGGGGTGCCCTGGTACACTGGCCGTTGTCCTAGCTTCTCCTGTCTTCGCAGGCTGCAGCCGTCCAAAGGGGCGACTGTTCTGCTCCCTGGTCTGCAAGCAGATCACGCGCCTTCCCCTCTCTACCCCTAACTGGACCTTGCCTTGTCGGACTGGGGGCGCTGCTGCCGGCTGCTGCGGCGACCGTCCCAGCCCTGCCGAGTGGGCCGATCCCGCCGGGGCCGGGCGTGGTGAGCGAGGCGGCGACGCAGGCCACGCCCCAGGTCGCGCGGTTCTTACGGCTGCGGCCTGCCAGCGAGGCAGACCTGACGCATCTGACGGAGGAGTAGACTGCGCCCTGAGGCCTGGACTTGGATCCGCCGCTCGATACCAGCCCTTCCCGAATCTAATCAAGAGTGCCCCACCCTGCCCAGGCACAAAGCCGAGGTGGGGTGGCGCTCTTTCGTCGTTTCAGCAGATCGCGCAACCGCCCGGCGGCCCTGGTTCCGGCCGCGCCTCGACCACCCACAGGGTCGGGTACTTCTCGGCCACGAACGCGCCCGTGCTCTGCCGCTCCCACAGCAGCACCTGGCCGACCACCTCGACCACCGCCGAGCGCGCCGTGTGCAGGCTCTCGAAGGGGCCGAGGGTGCGCGTCACCTCACCGCTGGGGATGTGCGTGGCCGTGGCGTAGACCTGAGGCATTGCATAAGGATAGGGGCCAGAGTTCGCCTCTGACGCTGCCGACTTAACTATTTGACGAGTACCTTGCCCCAGCTTTTACCGTTGATCACGATCTCGAAAGGCTCAATACGTCCAGGCGTACCGACGTCCGTATACGTCAGGACCTTGTCTACAACGGCCGCATCACAGGGTCCGGCCCAACCCTTACGGAAAGTGCCACTCAGGCTCAGTCGTGAGGGGGTACGTTCTATCAGGGTTACTTGCTGATCTTTTTCGCCGCAGTTCCAGATCTGGACATGAACATTGACGGTGAGTGGTTCTGTCGCGCTGGCTGTGGCAGGGAAGTCCACACGTTGAATGTGGAGTGGCTCCGGGGTGCTGATGAGGCCACAGCCACTGAGCGCCAAAGAGGCGACAGAGAGAAGAGCGAGCTTTTTCACCCGGTCAACGTATCGCAGTCGTATAGGGCGTCTACGCAAAAGCGAGCGGAACCGGAGTTCCCCCCGGCCCCGCTGCTCGCCTGCGCTCAGGCCACGCTACCTTAACGCCGTGCAGCACCTCTCCCTCCCCGCCCTCGCCCTGCTGGTCGGCAACCTGTACCAGCGCGCCGGCCAGGGGCTGCCGCCGGGGGAGGACCACCGGGCGCTGGCCGACTACCTGGGCTGTCACCCCAACGTGCAGGCCGCCGTCTGGGACCTCTGAGCCACCGAACTACTCCTGACCGGCCAGGACCTGGGCGAGCCAGGTGGGTGGTACGACTTCGACTTCTACGAGGCCGTGTCGGTGGAGTAGCGTGAGGGATGCCCATGAGTCAACAGGAAGCGGAAGCCCTGGCGCAGAAGTTGTTGGCCGAGCATCCTCAGGCGGCCTACTCCACCTTTTGGGATCAGGGTGACCTGTATCTCAAGGCAGAACGGGGGGAGCCAGGTGGGGTCACGTTGGCAGTCATCGGGATCACCAGCATCGCCATCAGTGACTACGGAACCGCCGCCATTCAGTTCACCGTGGACAGGATGAGGGAAGCCGCTTTGTATCAGGCCCATGTCGCAGATCATGAAGTCATTGCCCTTAGGGTCTTGATTAAGAGCGACGCTATCCCCAAGCCTGAAGAGTGGAAGCGGCCGGATGTCCACACGATCATCTGAGCTTGCGGCCTGATCTGCCAACCTTCGATTCGCCCTACCCAGGGCCATGCCTCCGCAGCACCTGACCCTGATCCCCGTCGCGCCTGCTGGTGCCGAGTTGACCTTCTCGCTGTACGGGTACACCTCCCGCGTGGTGGGGAAGGTGAACGGTGAGCAAGTCTTCCGGTTCGACCTCAGCCCGACCTACGCCGCGCCCTTCGACCAAGTCGTCCACGCGGCCGTGCGGGGGGAGGATGCCTCGATGATGGCCCCTATGTGGCATGCAGGGGTGAGCAGTGCGGGCGGGGTGCTGACGGTGCATGCCCAGCAGACGGGCCAGCCGACGGCGCGGGCGGACTGGACGCTCGGGCCGGAGGTGACGGCTGAGTTGGATCCGGAGCGTGCTGAATGGTTCATCACGAGATTCTCAACCCTACGAGGGTAGTGGTCTTCTCTCCCCTATCCATGTGCCCTCCTCTCATGTCGTTATGTTCCCTTGGAAACAGCACCTGAACTGATGCCTCGCCGACAGGAAGACTTCTCGGCGCTCCCTCCGACATTGCTGCCCCAGGTGCGCCGCATCTACCCCACCGCGGTTCGGGTGATCATCCACCCCCAGCTGGTGCACGATCCGGTCTGGCAGCTCCAACACACCTCCGCAACATGCGCAGCGTTCGACGAGCAGGGGCGGACCCTGCTGCCGATCAGGCCGGAGGAGATGTCCGGCTTGTGCGAGCTGGTGCAGCGGCATTGCGGCGATGGCCTACAGGTGCTCGATATCGTCGCTTGACGTTTGGCCCCTGCGGGGGCCTTCTGTGCGTATGCCTGAGCAGCTCAAGCCCCATCACCAGCCCCTGGACGCCTTCCTCCTCGATGTGCTCCGCCGGCATTTGCCGCCCGGGAGCAACCTGCTGCACGCGAATCACCTCCGTAAAACCGTGGGCGACCAGATGACCTACCAGGTGAGGGCGGACATCCGCCTCCCAACCGGTAAGGAACAGACCGGCCTGCTGGCCGCCACGACAACGGGGATCCCAGAGAGCGCGGACCTGCGCGTCAGTTGGACGCCGCCGATCTGGTCACGACAGGCAGAGGGCTGAGGACGTCCCCCCGTCTCGGGAGGGGTCGGGTCCAGAGGGTCTCCCCTTCCTGTATCCCCCTTCCATACCGGCTGAAGGTGCGTGATCTGCGTATCTCAAGGACGATGTTGCTCTTCAGTGCTGGCCCCCGAGACCCGGGGGCCAACGTTGGGGATGCGCTATCTCGTTTCCACAGCCAGCGATATTGATGCGTTCCAAGCGCACCCAAAGATCGGCGTCATGACTCAGCCGCGCACGGGTCTGGGACGCGGCATCCGGAGCGGCCGGCCCTGGGGATGCGACTGTGATGTCTTCGGCCCGTACGGAGTCGAATTGGGTCGGTACCTGGATCTGCTTGAGCGGCTCGAACCCTATACGGCCACCAGCTTGTTCGTCACCCTCCCAGACGTGCCTGGGGATGGTGCAGCGACCCTGGACTCCTGGGAAGATCACCTCTATATCTTCATCGGGCGTGGTTTCCCGTTGGCCTATGTCTTGCAGGACGGTTGCGAGGCCTGGCCCTTCCCTGAAGGGTGCAGCGCCGTGTTCCTGGGCGGGACAGACCCCTGGCGTGAGGTCCATGCCGCTCCCCTGCTCGCACGCGCGGCACGCCAGGGCCTCTACGTGCACGTCGGGCGAGTGAATTCCGCCCGGCGCTGCCGTGCGCTGGCCCCCCTGGGGGCGGACAGCGTCGATGGGACGTGGCTCGCGTGGCGCGCTGAAGGCCTGGAGAAGTCGCTGGGCACCATCGGGCATTGGCTGGACGGCGCGCAGCCGCTCCTCAAGCTGGCCGGGTGAAGCTCTGGCCCCCGGTGGGGGCCATGTGCCGGGCATGATTAACACTGATCGCGTCTTCAAGATGTCCTGCGACCTGTTTCCCAGCCTGGGAACGAAAGGGGGGGTCAGCATGCCGTCCAGCTGCCGCAGCCAGCTCGACCCGAATGGAATGGCCATGCGCCGGGTCCCCTGGGGCGCGCTGGCCGCAGCGTGCCAGGTGCTCCTCGGGCACGTTCAGGCAAACCTGGAAGGACAGACCCTCACCCTGGAATGCCAGAACAAGCAGGGCGCGAAGCAGCTCATTCGTGTCCAACAGGGGCAGACCGACTTCTCCTGGGTGAACGCGGGGACGACCGTTCGGCCGTATCTGCTGATCCTCGGCGAGGCCTTGGTCTTCGGTCAGCACCCGGAGCTGCAAGAGCGCTGGCAAGGCCTGCTGGAAGCGATGAAGGAGACCCGCCTGCCGCTCGCCAGGATGCAGCTGAGCACCCTGAGTGCCCAGGAGCCGGTCAAAGAGGCCATGTGCAAGGTCCTCGACACGCTCTACACCGTCGGGAAGCTCGAGGGGCAACACCGCGTAGAGAGCGAAGCGGTCCTGCCAGCGCCGACACGTTATGAGCACACGCCACTGCTGCTGGGGGGGACGATCAAGCGGGCCGCCGCCGATCCTCTCTCCCCCGAAAGCGTGCTCGCTCGACGGGTCGGTCGAGGCGTTCGGGCGCTCCTCTGTGGGCCGACCGGGTGCGGGAAGACTGAACTGGGTAAACGGGTCGCCCTGCACACAGGAGCGCGGCTGGTCAGCGTCAAGGGGCGGCCAGGCCTGGAAGACCGGGACATGATCGGTTTCATCTCCCCCACCGTGCAGGGACCCCAGTGGATGGATGGGCCGCTCGCGCGGGCATGGCGGCTGGCACAGGGAGGCGAGCGGGTGGTGCTGCTGGTGGACGAGCTGCTGCGCCTGGATGCCTATCACCGCAACGTGCTGATCGGGGGGCTGGACGACGTGAGCGCGGAGGAATTGGGCGCGCTGACGGGACAGGCGCACGCGGCGGGGCGGTACTACACGTTGGAGCTGCCCGGCGCCGGTGAGGTGCTGTACGCCTCGACGAGCCTGCTCTCGGTGATCTGCACGACGAACGTGGGGGCGAGCTACACGCAGAGCGGGGAGCTTGATCCGGCCTTGCTGCGCCGGTTCCAGCGGACGTTGTTTCTGGAGTATCCGGAGGCGGCGGACATTCTGCCGGTGTATCGGCAGGCCTGCGCGCCGGCAGCGGAGGTGGCGTACAGCCTGGAGGTCGTCACGCGCTCGAGCACGACCGCAGATGGGCAGCTGCTGGAGCGGCCGATGAACATCGGGGTCACGCTGAACTACCTCGCGGAAGTGCAGGACCTGCTGGATGTGGGGATACCCCTCCGGGAAGCACTGGAGGCCGCGCTGTTGGTCACGGTGGTGCCGTTCTGCTGCGCCGTGAACCAGGCGGGGATGCCAGACGACGCGAGTATCAACATGCTCAAGGTCAAACTCCAGGCAGAATGTCAGCAGAGGAAAGTCGCTTAAGGTCTCCACCATGCTTTATCTTGTACAAGAGTCTTGCGAAGATCTTGTACAAGATATAGGCTTTTGAGGTGCCAGACCGTGAGTTGCGTGTTTCAGAGGTTCGCAACCAGTTAAAAGACATCCTTGAACTGGTCGAGGCCGGTCAGCGCGTCGTGATCAAGCGGTACAACGGTCCGACAGCTGCCTTGGTCCCCCTTGCCGATTACCTCAAGCTCGGTCGCTTGGATGCCGCGCCGAAAAACTCATTCCCTCAGGAGAACAGCATGCAGAGAATCGTGATCTCAAATATCAGCGGCGGTGAAGCCAAAACAACCCTGGCGCGCGAACTGGCCTTCATTCTTCATGAAAGAGGTTACCGCGTCGCCCTGATTGACAGCGATCCACAGGCTAGTCTGACCAAGAGCCTGGGTCTTCACGACGACGAAGCGAGTCCAGGCTTTCTTCCCGAACACACTATTTTATCCATCTTTGAGGTTGAACAGCATCCCCGTTTGGGGGTTCCCCTGAATGTTCAGGGTGTTGATCTCTGGGCGAGCAATGACGCCCTTTACCGAGCCGATAGCATTATCGCCAGTGACCTCTCGCGTCAGGGCAATCTGCGCGAAGCTGTTGACGAGATATCTGCCGACTACGATTTTTTGATTATCGATACGAAGCCGGGCATTACTCCTCTTCTGAATGCCGCTGTCGCCGCTGCTGATCATATCTTGGTGCCTGTTTCCGGAGATAAGGGTATGGAGAACCTGGATAAACTCTCCCGCCTCACGCGCGCCGCGCGCGGATTTTCTCCGCAGATTCAGGTCACGCTCTTCATTCCGAATCGTCATCGTGCCCAGACTGTCCTGGGTCGCGCCGTCCTCGAAGACCTCACGTCGTACCAAGAGATCGCTCCTATTTCCAGGCCTGTTCGGGATAGCGTCGTTGTCGGTGAAGCGGCGCGTATGCGTCAACCGCTCGTCCGTTACAGTCCGCGTGCGGAGGTCACCTCCGACCTGCGACAGGTGGCGGATGATCTCCTGACCGTCTTGGGAATGATGAAACCTGATCAGGTCGAAGCACGATGAGTCGCCTCACTCGGCCTAAGAGTGCCCAGCCCTCGGCATTGAAGCTTCAGACACTGCTGGACCCTCAAGCCGCTGCTCTGCAAACCGTCCTCCTTGAGCGTGTTCACCTCGTAGCAGGATTTAACCCGCGTTTTCAGGGTTTAACCTCCGAGGAACAAGCTGCCTTACTGACGCCAGAAGCCCTTGGGGGTCTGGTAGCCAGTATGCAGGAAGTTATTCCTGAGACTGGTGTACCTAGGGGTGTCATTCAACCTCTTCTTGTCCGTCCTCTGGATGCTCAGACGTATGGTGTGATTGCAGGAGAACGGCGTTACCGTGCGGCACAGCTCGCTGGCTTGACTCATGTTCCTGTTGTTATTCGGGCTGTGACTGAACGTGAGGCACTGGCCTTGGCGATCATCGAGAATGCTCAGCGGCAGGACACCGATCAGATTACACAGGCTTTGGCTGGCTTCCGCTTGATGTCTACAGTGAGCGGCCTTTCCGAAGATGATCTGGTCAAGCATCTGGGTGCCCTACGCCGCGGCCAGGCGGAGGATACGTATCAGCTGGAAACACTGCTTCAAAGGACTTATGGCACTGGAGTCAGTACCTGGAGTCAACAACGCGCCAAGGTACTGGCGCTGTTGCCTGAAGAACGACGTGCAGTACAGCGAGGTAAATTGAGTGCCAAAAGTGCTTTCGCTCTCCTTAAACTCAAAGACCGACCCGAGGAACGCGAGAACCTGCTTCAAGAGATGCTTCAACAGGAGACCTCCCCGAGCGCAGAGGAAGTCCACAAAGAAGTGTCGCGGCGACTGGCTGAAGAGCGTGTACTCGCCCCCAGCCCTCAGATTCGTCTCAAGGCCCTTCTTCCAAAACTCAAGCGTCTTGACCCACAACGATCCGAAGAAGTTGATGCGCTTCTCCAACGCCTGGAACGTCTCTTGTCCTGAAAGACAACCGTTGTCTTTCAGGCGACTGCCGGTCCGATAATTTCAGAGACAACGATTGTCTTTCAGTCTTGGCCCCCTCTCCGGGGGCCAGACTCGTTCATGATCCCCTCCCTGCACTGGTGGCAAGCGCCTCACATTCAGGATTGGAGCCGCCAGGCTTGGCGTTATTACTCCTGGCGACCCACGTACTCCCTTACCCTGACGACCAGCGAACCCACTGCGTACGTCAACATGAAGGCCAAGCAGGTCGTCTGTAATCCTGAGTACCCCTACCCCCCACTCCAGTACCGCCAGGGGGTCCGGGCCCTTCCGAAAGACATCCGCGCCTTCCATGTCGCCTACCTCGAAAGTCTCATTGCGCACGAGGCCGGCCACACGCATCACAGTGGGGATCTCCCTGCCGGCCTTCTCGGGCAGGTCGTAAACATCATCGAGGACGAGCGCATGGAGCGCCTCATGGCGCAGACGTTCCCCCAGCTCCAGGCCCTCTTCCACCTCGCGGCCGATGCTGACGCCGCCCATGCCCTCGCCGGTGGTGGACGTGGCGGCGATCTCATCCGGGGCTGCCTCCTCCACCGCTTCACCTGGCACCACCCCACCTGGGCTTACGTCCCCGATCGGGCCGATGCCCCCCACTGGCCCCAGGTACGCACCATCCTCGAAGACGCCTGGATAGCCCCAGACTTCGCGGACGTCATCACCGCCGCGCGCGACATCCTGAAGATCCTCAGTCTCCCTGCGGATGCGCCCCGCCGTGATGACCTGGCCCCCCTCCTCGACGGCACCGGGCAACAGGTCCTCTCCCCCGATGAACGCGCGGAGGAAGACGCCCGAAGTGCAGGCGCAGGCAAGGGCGACGGTGGGCGCCGACCCACGCGGCCCACCCCCGAGCAGCTCCCCACTGCCACGACCCTGGAGCTCAAGGCGCAACTCACCGGCCTCAGCCGGCAACTCGCCGGACTCCTCCAGGCCAAGGGTAAACCCAGCCACCTCCAGCAGAGCCGTGACCGAGGCCGTTACCGTGCCGACCGTACCGTCACTGGCAGTGAACGTTGCTTCGACCAACGCATCGGTGCCGAGAAGCCCACCGAAACCCATGTGCGCCTCGCCGTGGACATCAGCGGCAGCATGCAGGGCCGTGATATGGACGCCGCACGGGAACTGACCTTCGCCCTGACCTATGCGGCCCAGCTCGCGGGCGTCCCGCTCATCGCCGTGGCCTTCGACGACGACGTCGTGCCCCTCGTGACTCCAGAGCAGCCCGGCGGCGACACCGCCCTGAACACGGTCGCCCGACTGCACGCCCGCGGCGGCACCGTGCTCGCTCCTGCGCTCGAAGCCCTCTGGCGGCCCATCCTCCCTGGAAAAAGTCTCACCTTCGTGATCACGGACGGGGGCCTGGGCAGCGACGACTATCAGGACTGTCAACGTCTGCGGGCCAAGCACCAGGGCATGATCGTTCCCGTGCTCCTCGGCGACGCGCCCCGGACGCAGGCTCAGTACGAAGCGGCCTTCGGGCGGTGTGTAGCCCTGCGGGATGGGACACAGCTGATGACGTACTTCCCCAGTTTTCTCCGAGCCTTCCTGAAGTGAGTGCTGGCCCCCACGCGGGGGCCACGCGGTGGTCATGTCACCCTGGTCGACCCTGCTCCGCCTGATCTCACAGACGGAGGCTCACCCCCTCGCCCCCGCACTGGCCGCGCAGCTCCGCACGCCCTCAACGGAAGTGCAGCTGCTCGTGCAGGAGGCTTGGGCAGTCGCCCGACTGGCGCCTGATCCGCTCGCAAGGCGGTACGTCTTCGTTGAGGCCGTCCACCAACTCCTCGCGCCATTCCCCGCTTCCGGCCCGGCGACGCATCTCGGTCATGGTCAAGCCCTGGCCCACTACGCCGCCCGCCTGACGCACGCGCCATCCTGCCTGCAGGGGCCCATCCGGGACATCACCACCCTCCGGCAGGCGATCAGCGTCACCCGTCACCTCCAACGCGATGGCGTCCTCGCATGTCTGGAGCGGGCCTGCTTCGACCTCGGCCGCACCTTCCGGGGACAACCCACCATTCGGCGACTGGAGCATCACCACGTCACCATGTTCGAACTTGCCTACGACCGGAATGACACGGTCCCTGCTCTGCCCATCGACACGACGCAACCCGGGTGGACGCAGTGGGCGGCGCTGCTCTAGAGGTCTGGCCCCTTGTCTGGGGCCATGACTGGGTATGACTGCTCCCGCATCCTGGTATCCCCGTTTCCAAGGCTTCTTCCTCGCGCAGGTCCAGGAGACTGCGCCAGGTGAGGTGACCTGCACCCTCACGCGCTACGGTCAGCCGGTCGGCCAGGCGCGGTGGTCGCCGACGTCTCCCCCGAGATCGAACCGGAAACCCTGAAGTGGGAAGTCCTGTTCTGGGTGGCACTCCGGTTGCGGTCAGAGGATGGAGATGGCCGACTGCTGTTCGAGGAACTGCTAGCCTGCTGGCACGCGGAACAAGAGACGGCGGACCACCAGGTTGTCCGGACGCGGACGTCCGCGCCGGGGGAGCATCCCAGGAGTATCCACCTCCCCCTGACCCTCAGCCGTGAGGCGCTGGGCCAGATGGCTGACGCACCCGAGTACGCTCCAGGCCTGGCGCAGGTCTATGTGCCCCACATCGGCTGGCAGCTTCTCCCCCATCACCCGCACTCCCAGTTCCAGGGCTTCGAGTTGCTCGCGCTGAACTTCTCCGAGACGACGGATCGCCTGGATGATTTCGAGGCCGTGCTCGCGCGGGACGGGCAGTATGCCGGCACCATCACCCACGATCTGGAGCGACAGGTCTTGCAGTTCCAGTTGTGCACGGCGGATCAGGAAGCCTTCCTGGCACTCGCCGCGCAGCTCGACTTCCCCGAGGACCCGATCAAGGGCCTGTTCTACGCCATGGCCGAGTGCCTGTACTACGACACGCTGGTCCTCACAGCCCAGTACGTCCGGACGCTCACTGAGAAAGCACTGCCGCCTCACGTCGAGCAGCTGCCGCTCGCCTGGACACCACAGGACCTCGCGCGGTACGCCCAGCGACCGGACGTGCGCCCGGGCCTGGGGGAATACTACGTTCGCCACCGAGGCTGGCATCCCCTCCCGCCCGTGGCGTGAGGGCACAGGTCTGGCCCCAGGTCTGGGGCCATCCGCACGTATGCCCCTCGAGATTCATCCCCGGTTTGAAGGCTTTTTCGTGCGTGAGATCAGGAACGGCAAGGAGGGCGATTACACGTGTGTGCTGACCCGTCATGGTCGGCGGGTGGGGCACATCCGAACCGAACCCGGCCATGCCATCTATAGGTCGCTCCCCAAGCAGGACGAGCTCGCGCTGCTGGAGCTGGCGCAGCGCCTCGATGATCAGGACCACGATGCCAGTGGCCTGATGCTGGCCCTGCTCGAAGCGGCGGAACTCGACCCCATCGCCACGCGACAGCTCATCGTTCGCACGGCACCCGATCCCCAGTATCCCTTTGAGTTTTGGCGTCAGCACCACTTCCCGTTGACGCTGACGCTGGAGGACCTGGTCGGGCTCGCCCGCCATCCCCACTTCACTCCACCGTTGACCGACTACTACGTCCAACATCAGTGCTGGCACGCCATTGCGACAAAGCCCTAGGGTCTATGCGACTGAATTTGTGTTAGGGCCAGAGGCGTATCACTAGTCGAGGCGTCGAGCTTGAACATAAACGGAAAGCTCATGACAGCCGTTGAGGGAACTTGTGCATGTCTATGGGCAGCGCTGCCGAGCCAAACCGGTTTTCTCCGTACAGCACGTACCTCTGAGCAGCGACCACCTCATACCCAACGGCCAGGTGGGCACGCTCCACCCGTGGCCAGGTGGGCCACGCGAAATCTCGCAGATTGATGGTCGCCACGAATGCCGTTTCAACCCAATCATGCATCGGGAGCTGCCTGCGACGTGCAGCGTCCAGTGCCGCTGGATCCCCGACGGTGGTCAAGATGGCCTCGGCACAGTGTTGGAGCGTGCGTGCGTCCTGCTGCAGGTGTGTCGCTGCTGTCTCGTCAAGCGGGGGTGGACAAGCCGGACTGTTCATCTGCTCCAACAAGGCATCATTCGCTTTCAGGGCCGGAGCGATTGCCTTTGCGACCAAAGCCGACGCCGCCATAGCATTGCCTACCTGACCCAACAGCGCTAGGGCCTGTTCGATCTCGTCACGTGTGGCCTGAAGTGCCAGCATCAGCTCTTCGCGTTGTTCAGAACGCAATGGGAGCGGTATGAACGTCATGATGAAAGAATAAGCGTGTCCTACGGCCCACCCTTCTTGCACTACAGGATGCCTGCCTCTGATTCAGTCGCACAGACCCTAGAGGCCCTCAGGTCTGGCCCCGGATGCGGGGCCATATCCGCATATGACGATGCCTCACCATCCGCAGTTTCAAGGCTTCTTCCTCACCGACGTGTCCATGCATCCGGAGACGGGCGCTTTCCATTGCGTCCCGACCCGGTATGGGCAGCCCATCGGCACCGCCCAGGCCACCCGCGCCAAGGGGCCGGTAGAACTGCACCTTTCGGAAGCGGACGCTCAGGCCTTCCTGGATCTTGAAGAGGATCTCTTTCTGGATCACGCCAAGGGCGCCACCCTCGTAAATGCGCTCCTCATGTACGCGGCCTTCGACCAACTCAGTCAGGAGCGTCAGATGTTCCAGGCCAGGACCCTCCTGCCCGATGATGTCGCCGAACAGTTCCAGTTTCCCCTCGGCATCCCTCTCCAGGCCATCGCCGTACTGGCGGATGACCCCAAGTACGCCCCCGGACTCGTGCAGCGCTATGTCCGGCACCAGGGCTGGCAGCCCCTGACGCCCCGCGAGGACACGCCCTTCCAGGGCTTCACCCTGAGCCACCCGGTCACGGACCCTGCGGACGAGTTCCAGTGCGTCCTCCATCTGGATGGGCAGGCCCTCGGGTACCTCCTGATGCACCCTTCCGAGGAGCGCCTTCAGATCAACTGTGCGCCGGTGCATGTGCAGGCCTTCCTTCAACTTGCTCAGACCCTCGACCCGGCAGATCACGACGGCAGTCGCCTCGTCGAGCGGATGATCCAAGCACAATAGATTCTCTGGCCCCCGTGTGGGGCCACGTTCGCGTTCTCAGGTCTGGCCCACGGGACTCCCCGTGGGCCAGGTCGTGCGTATGAGTCTCACCAGAGCCATCGATACGTGCAACCTGCCTGGGTTGATCGCCCAGCTCTACGGGCATGAGGCCGTCCGAGGCCTGGGCGCCAAGGGTGGCACGATCTGTGATCCCCGACCGGGCATGCGCGAGACCCATCCCAGCTTCAGTGTCTGGATCAACAGCGCGGGCACGTGGATGTGGAAGAAGCGCGGGCGGAACAGCGGAGTGGGCACGGCCTTCACCTTCCTGACGAGCTGCGGACGCGATGGCGCCGAGGCCCGCAAGCTTCTCCTAGACTTCACGGGCACCGCGAGCACCTGGGACGAGGGCAGCGGTCGCCCGAAGCACACCGTGACCTTCACCCACCGCGATACCCTCGCGGAAGCCCGGGAGAAAGCGGCCGAAGTGCGCCCCATGACCCAGCGCCAGTTCAGCGATCTGAAGAACCGCCTCGAGCCGCTGTGTGCCGAGGACGCGGCCGCGCAGGAACTCGCTCGCCGGGGCCTGTGGCCCGCGGTGGGCTTGCAGGCCTTCAAATGCGAAGGCGATCTGGTCTTCCTGGTCCGGGGCCCGGATGGGCGGCCGTATAACGTCAAGCGCCGGCGCACGGACGCCGTGAAGAGCAAGTACCAGGTTATGGTGCCGGGGCTGAGCACGCCCGCCTGGTGCAACCCCAAGTACGGCCAGGCGAAGCGGGTGCTGCTGGTCGAGGGCGAGCTGAACGCGGCGGCCGCGTGGCGGGTCATCCAGCAGTCGGGTCTGGACCTGGATGTGCAGGGCCTCGCGGGGACCGACACTTGGCCCTTTCTCGCAGGCCTGGACTGTGAGGTGCTGATCTACGCGGATGCCGACCAGAGTGGGGACGGCATGCGCGCGCGGATGCAGGACCTGGCGTTCGCGTCCGGCGCGCCCCGGGTGCAGCAGCTGCCTGCACTGCCTGCTGGTCAGGACTTCTGTGACGTCCTCGGGCAGCAGGGCGTGGCGGCCCTGGAGGGGGTGCTCCATGCGCAGCATGAGCGGCCGGCGGAAGAGGAGACCCTCACGCTCTGGCCTGCCCAGTTCGAAGCTCAGCAGGCGGCCCGGATGAGCGTTCTGCTCGGCCAGCCTGAAGACCATAGTGCGTGGCCTTTAGTCCGCCCCCGCTGAGTTGACACCGCTGGGGGCGTGATGCTCTTTGAAGGTATGTACGTCGTTCACACCAGCACGGAAGGGCCCTTCGCGGCCACCCTCACCCAGGCCCTGGGGGACACCGCGGTGCGCCGGTTGCGTCCAGCCTACTTCGATATCGGTGAGCGGGTCTGGCTCACGCCGGCGACCGCTGCGCAGCTGAAGAACCTCGACATCCTCCGGACGCTCGACGACATCGACGTGGTGGTGCGTCACCGGGTGCAGTGGTGGCGGGGGGAGTGGACGACGCAGACGAAGATCATGTTCCGGGGCCAGGTGCGGTGTGGCGGCCTGGGGGACCGGCGAGCGGTCCGGGGGGAGGGGGTCTCCTACGAGGAAGCAATGGCGTTCGCAGAGGCGCAGCTACACCTCGACCCGGCACCCGAGGAGCTGTCCACCGTGCCCTTCCTGCTCAAAGAGTTCCTCCTGCCTCGGGCGCGTCTCTGATGGCCTGGCCGGGGCATGGGGGAGGGGCGGTCCGCGATCCTTCGCTGATCTACCTCATCTCTGTGGGGGGTCAGGGGGTCGCCTGCACCGACGATCATAGACTCGCGGAGCGGGCGACGGCCCAGCTGCAGCAGTGCCACCCGGAACAGGTGGTGCGGTGGCGGTACGCCCCCATAGTCGATGCTCACCGGCATCAGGCGGCCCGGCTGTACACAGCAGCGGATCTACGGGTTTGTGACCTCTGGGTCGTGACCATCGACCGCCAGACGGGCAAGATGACGCAGGAGCGGCGAGGGCAGACCCTCTGGGGTCTGGTGAGGGAGCAGGGGTACTGCGACGAGGTCGTCGCCTGGGGACGGGCGGCGCACAAGACGCTCGCCGAGACCCTGGCGCGGCGCGCCGTCTGGCGGGACATCCCGGCGACACCGGAAGCGACGTTCAGTCTGGACGAGCTGCTGCACTGATCTGCGCGTGAAGCGGTGGCCCCCTCTGGGGGCTTTTTTCTCGTTTCACCCCGGGGGTGGCCTTCACCCCACGGTGGAGGGCGGCCGGACCCGCCCCGTCAGCACGGGCCCGTGAGGGCTGGCCCGCGCAAGCGCGGGCCAGGGGTCGCGCATGACGAAGAACCCCTCGGCCCAGCCCCAACTGCTCACCACGGACCTGTTCGGCACCTGGCGCCCCACCCCCCCGGCCAAGGGCAAGAAGGCCCCCAAGCCCGTCAAGAATCTGATCCTGCCCCCGGTGGATGTCGAGGCGGCCCGTTCGGATGATGCCGATCTGCGCGCCTTTGCCCTCCAGAGCGCCCCGCAGCCCAGTGGCCGCCCCCTGCACCGCCTCATGGGTGTGGAAGCCCTTCAGACCAGCGACGTAGCTACCCGCCTGAAGGCGAACGCCCTCGCCGACCAGATCGCCCGTACGGAGGGGGAGCTGACCCCCGAAGCAGTGCGCGCCCTCTTGGCGTTCAGTGGCGCCGGTGGGCTGGGCGACCAGAGCGCCTCGACGAACGCCTTCTACACGCCAACGGCCCTGGCGAAGTTCTGCTGGGACCTCGCCAGCCTCCTCAAGGTGGGACCGCGCGCCCTCGAATTCGCGGCCGGTGGCGGGGTCTTCCTCGAGACCGCCCCCAAGTTCACTGAACTTACGGCCGTCGAGCTCGACGAGACGAGCAGTCTGGTCACCCGCGCCCTGTACCCGGATGTGGCCCACCACCACGTGCCCTTCGAGACGTACCATCGCCAGTCCCAGGACCAGCCCTTCAACTTGGTCATCGGGAACTCGCCGTATGGCGGGCGTGGGGAGAGTGGGAATCTGGACCGCCCATCCATCCGCCCGGCGCACTGGTACTTCACCTTCGCGGGGCTGGAGCGCCTGCTGCCCGGGGGATACATGATCACGGTGGTGCCCGAGGCCATGCTGCGCAACCCGAGCGAGCAGAAGTACCGGGAGGAGGTGTTGGACCGCGCGCACCTGCTGGGGGCGTTCCTCGTGCCGGAGGGGACCTTCCGGGCGACCGGGGCAGGGGTGACGACGGCCGTGCTCGTGCTGCGCCGGCATGATGCGGGAGTCTACGAGGTGCTCCAGGCCCTGACGCCCGAGCAGCGGGATCAACTCCGGGCCGTGCGGTGCGCCCAGGACATGGCCCTCCGCCTGTTCGTCGAAGGCACCGTGGCCTTCCGGCAGGGCAAGGACAATCTCTGGGCGACGACCGGTCTCTTTGAGAGTCTGGCGGCGGGGAAGACCGGTGTCTGGGCAGGGCGGTTCGGCGACCCGGTACTTGGGGGCGAGTTCGGCGTGTCCGAGGTGAAGATGGAGAACGTCGCCTACACGCTCACCCGTCGTCGTTTCGACATCCTCACCCGTCCGGGTCTGGAGTCGGCCATTCGGACCCTCCTGGGTGAAGCGGCGGCGCAGGCGGTGCGGGAGATCCCGGCGAGCCTGCACCCCATTCAGGAGGGCCAGGTCAGCCCCTGTCGGCGGTACCGCTTCGTGGCGGGCACGTGGCGGTACAACGGCGGCCTGAACAACCTGGCGCTCCTGAGTGCCCTGGGGGTCGCCCGGTTGGCCGTCAAGGCGCGCGGCCGCCTGCTCAAGGGTGACCCGCACCTGCGCGCGACGCTGGAGGCAGCGCACGACGCGCATGTGCAGGCCTACGGTCCCTATGACCTCGCGATGATCGGGAAGTACGTGCCCCAGTTCCCGCTGCTGCGAGTGCTGGTGGATACGAGCGGCATGCCGGTCCAGGTGCTGGATGACGTGCAGCGGGCGGCCATCCAGATCCACGGGGGGACCATCAGCGAAGTTGCCCAGCAACTCGAATCGTACGGGCTGCTCGACGAGCACGCCCTGAGTGCCTATGCCCGCGTGCCCCAGGTGGCGGCCAACGCGCATCTCCTGGCGGAGTACGCCTTTGACGGGAAGCTGTGGGAAGCGAATGCGACGTACTACCGGGGCAACGCGGTCCAGAAGGCGCAGGCCTGCGACACGCTGGCCGCCGAGGCTCAGGGGGTGCGGCAGACCGCGCTGCTGACGCAGGCCGTCAAGCTGCGGGCCATGACGCCATGGAAGGACCTGTGCGATATGACGCTCGAACCCCGCGACGTCCTGCTGCCCGAGCACGTCCTGACCGCGTGGGTGAATGCCTACTTGGGCACGCGCACGACGGTCAAGCGCAATACCTGGGATCAGGAGGGCATCGAGACGGATCTGCTGCACGCCTCCCGAAGCAGCTATGGGGTGCAGCTGCGCCTGCGGAACACGTTGCAGGATGATTGGAACCTCGCGGACCGGAAGGTGGTGCCCAGTGGCCGCGTGCGGGATCTGGAGGAGTACCTGAATTACCGCACGCCGGTCCAGAGCGTACAGGACCAGGACGCCAAGACCGAGACGCAGATCAATGCCGAGCGCAGCGCCTTCCAGCTCAAGGCCGTACACTACGAGCGCGAACTGGCCGCGCACTTCCGCTCCTGGCTGCTGGGGAGCGACCTCGCGGGCGAGGTCGAGCTGGTGCTGAACGAGGCGCGTTACGGCATGATTCCCGCCCAGCCGGACATGCGGGCCCTGGTGCTGGACGCGTACAAGGGGCCGCTCGCGCACCCCTTCCAGGCGGGGCATGTGCGCACGGCTGCGCGGATGGACGGCGTGATCCTGAACTTCGACGTGGGGCTGGGCAAGACGCTCTCGGCGATGATGCTCGTCGCGCTGCTCCGGCAGTCCGGCCGCGCGCAGTTGCCCGCCATTGTGGTCCCGCTCTCCCGCTTGGGGGACTGGGTGATGAACGCCGCGACCGCCCTACCCAGCTATCGGGTGCTCGTGATCGGAGGCGAGCCGCTGCGGGATGCCCAGGGCAAATTCCTGCTGAACGAGGACGGCGAACCGGAAGTCCGCGAGGACACGGGGGTGCAGCGGCGCGTGAAGATCGCCTCTCTGCTGACGGACGCCCCGGATCTGATCATCTTCACCGCCGAGGCCTTCGAGATGATCCCCATGCTGCACGCCACCCACAAGGGCATGATCGAGTCCAACCTGTCCTTGATGGGCAGTGTGGGCACGGCGGATACCTTCGATGACCGTCACCGCAAGCTGGGCGGGCATAAGGCGCTGGCGAAATACGAGTCGAGCCTGGCGCGGCACCTGAACCGGGTGAGCGTGGCTGAGGAGACCGACATTCCCTTCGAGGCCTTGGGGATCAATGCCGTCATCGCAGACGAGTGCCATATGTATAAGAACTCACATTCTGCCCCACGAGTGTATGGCGAAAGCAGTCCGAAGTTCCTGGGTGGGGGAGGGGAGAGTAACCGGGCGCTGGACGCCCTGCACAAGTACCGCTTCGTGCGCGCTCAGGGCGGCCTCACGGCGGGGCTGACCGCGACGTTTTTTGGGAACTCCCCACTGGAGATCTTCAACATGCTGGCGCTGCACACGGACGCGCTGGCGAAGTACGGCATCCCGGACGTGTCGACGTTCGTCGCACGCTTCTGCGTGATCGAGCCCCGGTTGATCATCCAGCCGAGTGGGGACGTGGAGTACGTACCGTGTGTGATCGGCTTCCGGAACTTCGACGAGCTGCGCGCCATCCTGGGGCAGCACATCATCAAGGAGACGGAACTGTCCTGCCAGATGCACGACGGGGTGGGCTTGAAGTTGCCCCCGCTGGAAGCGATCGAGCACGTCTTCGACCTGCCCCAGGAGGTCATGGACGTGTACGAGGCCGAGCAGGTGAACCTGAACGCGCCGGACTCGGAGGGGGAGAACCACATCTTCTCGATCTATGCCCGGCTGCTCAAGCTGACCCTGCATCCGCCCCTGATGGGTGTGGACGCGCCGAACATCCGCTTCGAGACATGTGTGCAGGCCTGCTTGGAGGCCCGGGCGCAGGGGGGCAGCAACCTCGTGTTCATGTATACGGGTGGGGAGAACGCACAGACCTATCACGCCCTGAAGGCGGCGCTAGTGGCCGCCGGGTATCCAGAAGGGGAGATCGAAGTCATCACCGCCCAGACGCACCCTGGGGGCGGGGAACGCCTGAAGGTGGAACGCCGGGTGCGCCGGGGCGAGTTGACCTGCGTGATCGGGTCGAAGGTCATCGAGGAGGGTGGGAACTACCAGGGCATCACGGACCTGCACCACATGGACTACCCGTACCACCACCAGGCGTTCGTGCAGCGCATCGGGCGCGCCCGGCGGCAGGGCACGTGGGTGAAGGTGGTGCGCAATCACGTGTACTTCGCGCGGGGGTCGTTCGATGCGGTGCGCTATCAGCTGATGCTGGGCAAGAAGGGCTGGGCCGATCAGGTCTATGACTTGAGTGTCAACACACATGCAGCGCAATTGAAGCTGGCAGTCTGATCTCACCTACGAAAAGGCAGGGTGTACACGATAGGGGAGAGGAGAGGTCATTCTCGCGCTGTTAGGAATCCCGTGATAGGCCATCCAGCACGCTCGGGACCCAGCTCAGCCGTCGCCTCCGGCCCGAGAGTCGAGTCGGCGCGCGCTGTGGACTGGCCCGTCTGCCCGGCATGGATCGTCAGCACCCCGCCCGCACTGCTCACCCCCGTGTGCCACATAGGGACCGTCATCGAGGCATCCTCTCCCCGCACGGCCGCGTGGACGACCTGGTCGAAGGGCGCGGCGTAGGTCGGACTGAGGTCGAACCAGAAGACCTGCTCACCGTTCACCCGACCCACCACGCGGTAGGTGTACCCATATAGCGAGAAGGTCAACTCGGCACCGGCAGGTGCGACGGGGATCAGGGTCAGGTGCTGGGGAGGCATGGAGACAGGGTAGGCCCGAGAGGGTATGCCACTTATGGGTTTTCAAGAGTTCTACAAGCCACTTCCATCGGTGGTGGGAAGAGAATCAACAATTCCTCCGTAATAACAGCTATGTTTATATAAATTATAGAGTAGTCTAACGCAACATTTTCTTCTGGATGGAGCAGATAGTTGCGCAACTTCACGGTTGATTTCCAAAAATCAACTTGGCGGTCATCTAAGAGACTATCTCTTTTAAGGTTGTTGATTAAGTTGTGAAAACCGTATGGTTTCGAATTGGGGTCAATCAGGCTCAAACCGTGCTGCAATGAGTATTCACGTATGGCTGCTTCCGTTGCCATACCAAATTGACCCATACCTATGGTTGCAAGAAGATTATAGAAGCCGCTGTAAGCGATACAAGCCAAGCCCCGATGAATAAAAGCTTTCACCAGTTCCGGAAAATGCTCTGGGATGGGTCCAAGTGCAGTATTTGCAACGTATTGGGGGTCTGCCATCCGTAAAGCTGTGCCGTCAAATATTTGTCCTAATTCCGGCGCAGAATCAAGTAGGTTTGCAGGCGTCAATGGGCCTTCTCTTACTGCCATCCTTCACGCTACTCCACCGGGACAGCCTCGTAGAAGTCAAAGTCGTACCAGCCGCCGGGTTCGCCGAGGTCCTGGCCGGTCAGGAGTAGTTCAGTGGCCCAGAGGTCCCAGACGGCGGCCTGCACGTCGGGGTGGCAGCCCAGGTAGTCCGCCAGCGCCCGGTGGTCCTCCCCCGGCGGCAGCCCCAGGCCCGCGCGCTGGTACAGGTCGCCGACCAAGAGGGTGAGGTCGGGGTGGGAGAGGTGCTGCACGCGGCCAGGGTAGCGCTGCTGAGGCGCGTGCGGGCGGCGGGGCCGGGGGCGTGATCGGCCCTATCCTTGCGTCATGCCCCAGGTCTACGCCACAGCCACCCATATTCCCAGCGGCGAGGTGACCCGCACCCTCGGTCCCTTCGAGAGCCTGCACGCGGCGCGCTCGGCGGTGGTCGAGGTGGTCGGCCAGGTGCTGCTGTGGGAGCGGCAGAGTACGGGCGCGTTCGTCGCGGAGAAGTACCCGACCTTGTGGGTGGTTGAGGAACGGGTCGTGAGTACAGGTCGGCCACCCGGGACCTGCCCACTTTGCTGAAACGACGAAAGGCCCCACCCCGCCCAGGCACGAAGCCGGGGGCGGGGTGGGGCACGTTCAACGTTCGGGCAGTCTCAAGTTCTCGGGCACTGGAGTCCAGGTCGCGGCTGTCCCACCTTCCCTCAAATGGTTCCAGGACGAGCATGCCACTCATGCGTACACCGCTCTGATCCTGATGACCCCTCCCGTGTCAGATGGATCGTGATGCCACTCTCAAAGGTGTCCAGCATCATCCAGCGTGAGAACTCCATCCGCAGCTTTCCGATGGTCTGGCGCCTCAAACCTGTGACCGCGTTGTTCTCTGTCAACCAGACCGCCAAAGCCTGGAGTTCTGGAGGTGTACCCCCCAGACATTGACGCACGATCGTTCCCAACATGGTCTGAACTTGCGTGAGTTCCAGCGCATTGAAGGCCGTTCGACTCGCTTCCAGGGTGATGTCCTGAAGTGGGTCTCCTGAAGCCGTGTCGGTGGTCAGCGTGAACGAGAAGGGTTCCGTATTCAGCTCGGCGACCAAGAATCCGGCAGTACCGGCTGCCTGAATTGCTCCTCCCCCCTGGAGAACAACGGCTTTCAGGGAGGGGGGCGTAGCCAAAGCCAGCGAAAGGAAGGAGAGTGAAAGCCAGGTCAGGAGTATCTTCATCGCGTATCTCAAGTGCTCTACGACTCCACCCCACCCCAGGTTTCCGAATAGAGCAAGGCCTTGCCTTTGAACTCACACTGGCGGGAAGGAAAGATGCGCTCAGGAGTTGTGATGCGCCGTAGGCCCCACCCTGCCCAGGCACGAAGCCGGAGCGGGGTGGGGCAGTCTCAATGACGGCAACGATTCCAGATGAGGTGATCCATCTCCCCGGCCAGACCGCGACGAGTTGCCCGGTCAGCAGGAACCCATGCCAGCCTCCCTTGATCAAACCATAGGGGTAAGCCTCAGAAGGGCATCCAATAAGAAGCACCATCCACCGGCCATCAGGCAGGTCAAGATAGAACGCCAAGGAAGCCCATCCGTCCTCCGCGCGTCTGCGCGGGTTGGGTCCGGGATCTCGCGCACTGTGAATTGCATGGTCGACATCACGAAGGACCCCGCAAGGCAGACAAAGACAATTCCTGCGGCATTGAGCGCGCCAGAGAGGGTCGGCCAATGTACGCCATGCCATGCCATACCCAGACCCGAGGACAGCACGGCACCCATGCTCCCCAAAAGGACGCCTTTGATCGCCAACTCCCTGACGGCCTGCCCACGGGATTGTGGCTGTAAGACGTGAGAGGTTGCCGGAGCCGATTTGAAGAGTGAGCTACGGGGCATACGATGGAATATGTCTACATCATGGGAAGAGTTCCGCCTGGTGAGTTGAGGCAGGTCCGTGCCAAGTCACTGAGGAACGCATACCATTCAGTCCACCTGGTACTCAGGAAGTTATTGTCGACCTGCCGCGCCCAGGCGTGGCCGCACCCAGGTCTGGTAGGCGAACTCCAGGCCCTGCACGAGCGTCCGCAGGGTCTGGGCCGTGAGCCAGCCGCGCAGGGGCGCAGGCAGGTAGGGGGCAAGGTACTGCCCAAGCAGCTGCGCGAGCACCAGGATCACCAGCTCGCGCGCCGACGTGCCCTTGATCTGCGGCAGCACCCGCGCCACCACGTCGGACACGATGGTCCGGATCTCCGGGGCCAGGGTGAGGGCCTCCTGCCAGCTGAGCCTGCCGTCGCTGCGCAGGGCCAGGATCGCCTGCCGGATCAGGGCGTCGGTCGCCGGCAGCACGAGCGCCAGGCCCTGCGCCAGCTCGTTGTCGCCCAGCGGCACCGTCTCAGTCGCCGGGATGTCGAGCGCCGGCACCTGCACGCTGGGCAGCGGGACCGGCGCGGCGCTCGCGGGCGTCCCTGTGGGCAGCGGCACCGGGCGGGTGGTGGTCGCCGGGCCGGTCGGCAGCGGGACGGGGCGCACCTGTACGGTCTTCTCGATCACGGTGCCCTGCTCGCGGCGCTTGCGCAGGATCTCGGCAATACGGGGGTCAATGTTCTGGGGCAGCACGGGGATGGTCGTCATGGTCAGCTCCTGGAATGGCAGCGGCCCCACCGCGAGGGCAGGGCCGGGGAAGGGTAAGGGACGAGGCCTGCTGCACGCGCTACGGCAGGCGTTCGAGCACGAAGGTGTTGTCGCGCCGTCGCCACACCTTCAGGCGGCCGTACGCCCACGGGCCGCCCGCGACCGGGTACGCCAGATCCAGGGCCGCGAGCAGCTCCGGCCCCAGCGTCACGCCGTTGTAGGGGTTGTCCCGGCCGTTCCAGGGGGCCTGCTTGCCCCCGGGGTCCACCAGGGTGAAGCGCTGCACGGGCAGAGCCCCCAGCACGGCCCAGACCTGCCGGAAGCGCGCCAGGCGCTCGGGCAGGTGGTTGGGTAAGCCGGTGTCCTTGTTGCGCCCGTTGACGGCCGCGCTGATGGTCTCGACCATCGTCTCGCCGCCGGCATCCGCCCGGCTGTTCAGGCCGCGCGAGTTCCAGTAGTCGCCAGCGATCAGGGCCCCGATGTCCGGCCGCTCGGCCAGCTCAGGCGTCCCCTCCAGGTCGAGGCCCAGCCGCTGGCCCGCGCTACGGTAGTTGGCCCGGCCCGTCACCTGGATCGGCCCTCTGCCCATGTACCGCTTGCCGTCGCCGGGCTGGGTGTTGCCCAGGTTGGCGCGGCCCTCGTAGCCCCGCTGGGCGGGCGTCGGTCCCCAGACTTCCTTCGTGTAGTAGAGGCCGCCGCTCTCGTGCAGGATCTGCGCGAGCCAGTGGGAGAGGCGTAGCGGGGTGTTGATCTGGTAGCGGGTGGCCGCCGCGTTCAGGGCAGCCGCCCAGGCCTGCGCCACGGCGAGCGGCATGTTCCGGTAGCCCAGGCGCTGGAGCAATTCAGCAGTGATCATGGGGCTCCTTTCAGGCGCAGGATTTCGGCCCGCGCCTCGGTGAGTTCAGCGTCCTGTGCCGCGATCCGGCTCCGGCTCTCGACGAGTTCGGCGTCCTGGGTGGCGATCACTGTGCGGGCCTCGACCAGCTCCTTGCTCAGCTTCACCTCGCGTCGGCTCGCGGCCATCAGTCGCCACGAGATCCCCACCAGGCCCAGGTTCAGGAGGAAGAAGGACAGGGTGAGCGGCGTTGCGCTGAAGTGCCCTCGTGCGAGGTTCAGGCACACCCCGACGGCGACCAGACCCCAGAGCCAGCGCTGAGAGGCGTTGAACTCCCCCCAGCGCTGCCAGAGCGCCCGGCCGATCTGCACGGCGATGAACGCCCGCAGGGCCTCCTGCACCACGGGCGGGCCGATCACCGTGTCGCCCAGGTCGGCGAGGATCGAGCTGTACCCATAGGCGCAGACGACCAGGCCGTAAATGGCGAGCACGACGAGCGGGCGGATGATCGGCGTGAGGAACGTCCAGACCTTACGCATGGTCGTCACCTCCGGACGACGGGGCAGGGGGTGGCGGTGTGGGTGGATCGGCAGTGGGGGGCGGGGCACTGGGCGGGTCGCTCGACGAGCTGCCGTCGAAGCTCACCCGCATGCCCTTCAGGCGGCCGATGAACTCGCTGGCGGCTTTGACCATGCTCCAGGCCCACTGGAGGGCGTCGCGGCCGATGTAGGCCCCGAGGATGCTCAGGCCCACGCTCGCGCGCCAGTCGGTGGTGCTCTTCGTCAGGTGCTCGAAGGCCCAGGTGATCAGCAACGGAATGCACATGCCCGCCATCAGGCCCAGGCCCACGTCGCCCAGGAAGCGCATGAGCACGAAGGTCTCGCCCTCGCGGCGCTTGGAAGCCTCGTTGCTCAGGCTGGTGAACAGGGCGGCCAGGAAGACGAAGAGCAGCTGCCACAGCTCGCTGCCGGTGAGGGGGAAATCTCCGGTGGTGCCGGTCGCCTCCTTGGCGGTGAAGGTCAGCGCCAGCAGAATCAGCAGGCTCTTGGTCATGGGGTCCTTTCGGCGTAGCGCACCCAGCGCAGCCCCTTGTCGCGCCACTCGATCCACCAGTCGGTGGGCACGCGCCGGGTGAGGCGGTCACCGGGCCGCAGGGTGAAGAGGCCGGGGGGCGCATCGGGCTGGGTGCCGGTGCGGCTGGCGAAGCGCACGGAGGCCGCGCCCTGGCAGCCCTGGGCGGTCTGGACGGTGACGAGGCGGCCGGGGAGGTAGCGGCTGGTGCTCGTGCTGATGCGGATAGTGCAGGTGGGGGTGTAGGCGGGTGCGGCGGCCGAGAGGGCACTGGCAAGGAGGAGGGTGATCAGCAGGCGCACACGGTTCCTTTCTGCCCGGCAGGAATGGCGGCCGCCCCAGGCCGGGCGCTGGGGCGGTGGGGGTGCGCGCTTACTGGGCCGGCGTAAGGGTGCCCGTGCCGGTCACGGGCCGGGGCTTGAGCGTGACCGTGGCGACGGGCTCGGTGACGGCCTGACCCACCAGGACCACCAGCCCCACGCTGGCCTCGCGGTGCAGCTCGTGCGTCAGGGCCTGGGGGTAGGTCACGGTGCCGTCGGGCAGCCGGAACTGCACGTTCAGCCGGGTCGTCGTTTCCTTCAGGATCAGCTCGCGGCCCACCAGCGTGATGCTCAGGCCAGTCTTGGCCAGCATGGCCGCGTCGGTCACCAGGTCGAAGGGCGCGGCCACGGCGGGCGCGGGCGTGCCCGACACCTCGCGCGCCGTCGCCGGGTCCGGCGTGCGGGCGAGCGGGCCACTACAGGCGCTCAGGCAGAGGGCGAAGGTCAGGGCGGACAGGGCAAGCACTTTACGCATATGGACTCCATCCGGCTGTGAGAGGCCTGCACGTCGCCGGGAGCGCGCAGGCACGAGAAAGGCCCCGCACATGCGGGGCCTTGGGCTTGTCTCTTTGGGGCGTCAAAGGAACATCCCGCCAACTGGCGGGATGATGGGCAGCCCTTCGTGATGATGTGGGTCGGCACGCCGTGGCTGCGGTGGCTTCTGACCCCCTGATTCCACGACCAGCCTATCAGGTGCCGGCGAGCCGCCGGAACATGTCGCCGTAGCGTTCCAGGATCTCGGCCTGCGCCTGCTCAAACTCCACGGGGGCGCACTCGATGGACACCGGCGCCGAGAGTTCGCAGGTGCATCGTGGCCAGCGCCCGGGCACCCGCAACAGCACCGGGTGGCCGTGGGCATCCCGGCCCTGGAGCGTCACGCTCTTGAGGTGGTCATCTGATCGTTTCATTGCTCCCTCCATCAGGTCACAGGCTTGAACGCCACCCACGCGCCCCCCACCCGCACATAGAACGTCGTGTTCATGTCCCCATCGGTGCGCAGGTACATGCTCCCGTTCGGCTCCGGGGACGTGGGGGCACCCGCCCCCGTCATCCACGTCGGCCCCGTCGAAATGTCACCGACCCTGTACTTTCCATAGGCGAACTCGGCCTTCTTGGCTGCGCCCCACAGTCCGCCGTCGTCCCCCGAGCCGAACTCGGTTCGTCCGTCCGTTCCCGCGTTCAGGCGCAGGTTCTCGAAGGTGCCCGCGATCAGCACCCGCTGCTCATAAAACTGGATCTGCCGCGAGGACGCACCGGGGTCGAACCGGAGGACGGCTTCCCGGCCGGCCATGCCGACCTTGAGATCGCCGTCCACATCCAGCGGCCCAGGGATATAGGGCGTGCTCTGCCGCGCGTAGGGCTGCGTCTCGTCGAGGTTGACCTGCACGCCGACCAAGAACAGCGGCTCGTTCTGAAGGGCGAAGATCTGGAGCGAGAAGTACCCCCGGTTGGCCGCCGTCGCCCGCCCCTGCCGCGTGGTGATCGGCACCCACGCGCCCGGCGAGGTGTCCCAGGTCACGTCGTGCAGGTACTCGCCATTCGCCGCCGCGATGCGCGAGCGGAAGGACGTGCCCGCCTTCGAGAACGCATAGAAGTTGTACCCGAGGAACTGCTCGGGGATCTGGAGCGGCTGCGCCGGCATCCGGATCTCGAAGAAGGCATTCTCATGCCCTAACGGGTCGAGCTTGATCATCTTCGGCGCGCTGCCGTACCGCTCCCGCAGTGCGCGCGGCGTGTAGACCGCCGCTTCCTCGCCCAGGGGCGGATAGACCACCACGCCGCCGTTCTGAGTCTCCCAGTTCTCCCCCCGTTCCGGGTTGCGGAGCAGGTTGCCCCCCCGGATGTGATGCTGGCTGGCGATCAGCGCGTCGCCCTCGCGCAGGGTTCGGCCCCGGCGTGGCGTCAGGGAGGCGGCCGGTTCCTTGCCGATGATCTGGAGATACCGCTCGCTCCCCAGACCGCCCAGGTCCTGGCGGTCGTGGGCGGCCAGGTATTCGATCCGGGCCACGATGGCGTCGGCCCGGTTCGCGCTCGGCACCAGCGCGAAGGCGTCCAGGGCGTCGAACGACACCCCTTTGACCGCGCCCAAGTAGACCGCGCACCGCTGCTGCTTGTCGTAGGGCTGGATGTCGGGGGGCAGGTTGTACGCCCAGTTCGGTGGGGCCGTGGGGTACTCGCGGTAGATGTCGGACCACGAAAACCCCCAGCCGCCGACCACCCGCAGGCCGTCGTTGTCCGACTTGCGCAGGGTGAAGATGGCGCATTCGCCCACCTGCTCGTGGCGCACGGCGTGCAGCTCGCCGTACAGCCCAGCGCATTTCGCCCCGTAGTCGTCGGTCTTGACCTGCATGATGCTGACCGGCGAAAAGCCCATGTGGACGCGGTACATGTGCAGGTGGATGCCGCCGTAGTGCCCGGCCTGATTGGTCGTCGTGAACATGATGCCCGCCAGGCCGCCGCTGATGCCGCCACCCTGGAACATGTAGTCCTCGCTGTTGGCCCAGCACAGGACTCCGGCTACGCCGCCCCGCCACTTGCCCTCGTAGGAGGTCACGTGACCATCGGTCGAGTTCAGGTCGAGGCCGAACTTCACGCGGTCGGTCGCACAGTCATAGAACGTGGGTTGGTTGGACCCGTTGACCTGCCACGCCGTTACGCCCGGCGCAAAGGCCGCATATTCCGGGTCATTGTTGGAGGCGTCGTCGAGGAAGTACCCGAGCTTGGCCGGGTCGCACCACGTCCGCATGTTGGCGATGGACCAGTTGTGCGGGCCGTAGATCGTGATGCCCCGCACCGTGCCCCCGCCGTACATGCCGCCGTCGATGGCGATGGCGGGCATCCGGTCCTTGTAGACGCCGTTGACGGTCGGGGGCCGGAAGTTGATGACGGTCCCGAAGTTGCCGTCATCAACGAATCCGACATCCCCATAGATCAGGCGGACATAGCTGTGGACGGTATCGCTCGTCAAGTAGTTGCCCATCGGGATATAGACCCCACGGCCCTGAGCCAGAGCATCCGCGAACGCCTGCTTGAAGGCGGCCGTGCTGTCCTGTTGTCCGCTGCGGTCGGCCAGATAGTCCAGGACGTTGACCTGCCCCCGCCAGTCCACCGCCAGCCATTTGCGCCCGTCGCTGCCCTGGACGACGCCGCCTTTCGTGGGACTGAGGGTGTCCACCTTGGCGTCGGCCGCTGCCAGGACGCGCTGCTGGCCGTCTACCCACGCCGCTCGGGTGCCAGCGGGCAGGGTGTGCAGGGCGTCGTAGGTGACCTCCAGGCGGGTCGCAACCAGGGTATTGACCTCGCTCACCGAGGGCAGTACCGCCGTCCGCCCCGTCACGGCGTTGCCGTTCCAGGTAACGATCTGCTGACCGATGCGCCAGTCGCCCGCCTGCCGCCCCGCCAGGTCCGCCTCACTCGCCACGCTGCCCAGGACCCCTGCGCGCTGGATGGCGAGCGAGGTGGCCTGCTGCATCGTCGCCACCACCGGGGCAGTTGCGGCGGCGACCTGACCGGGGACGGCCGCGACGGCACTCTGCGCGGCGGCCACCTGCGCGCTCAGGTCAGTCACGCCCTGCGCCTGCCGCTGGTTCAGGAGGGCGGTCGCCTGATTGAGCCGGGCGAGTTCGGCCAAGTTGGTGTCGTCGCTCGTGAGGACCCGCTTGATGTTCGTGCTACTCGTCATCGGTCACCTCGACCGCGTAGGTCCGGAATGTGAAGCTCTGGCCTGCCCAGTTCGTCAGGGTCAGTGGCTCGCCGGCCGACGTGCTCACGCCGCCCAGCGGGGTCACATCGTAGTAGCCGCCGCCCTCGCCCGTGACCTCCAGCAGCCCGAGCGGATAGTTGCCCGGCGTGCTCTCGACCGGGTGGTCGGTGGGCCGCAGATCATCGGGCGACAGGCGCCACTTCGGGTCATAGAGGGGGATGGTGGCCGTCAGCGTGGCCGTGCAGCCTTTGACCTCCGCTTCTGGGCACGTGATGGTGCCCGTGGGGTAGACCGCCCGCGCGCCCTCGTACAGGGCCTCGCTGGCCAGCACGATCCGACGCCAGCGCTGGGCCAGGCGCCGCACCTCCAGGGGTGTCGCGGCCTGGCAGTACAGGCGCACGGTGACGCTGACGTTCTTCGGCTTCCCGCTGCCGCTGTTCCAGCTGCGCCCCCGCGCAGTCTGCCGGGGTGTGACGTTGTACTCAATGCCGATGGGGTCGCGGTCCACCGTCACGCCGCTCAGGTGCGGGGCGTAGAGCTGCCCTCCGTTCTCGAAGGCGATGAGCAGTTCAGGCAGGGCCTGGGCATCCGGCAGGGCGGTGGGTAGGCGGCTCAGGAAGGTCAGGGTCATGTGCTGGCCTCCACCGCGCTCAGGGTCGAGGCCTGGGTGCCCTGCCCGAGCACCCCGCCGAAGGACAGGGCCTCGGCATCGTCGCTCTGCCCACAGCGCACCTCCGTGTAGAGCTGCCCATCCTCATCCACGTCATAGACCAGGAGGTCAATGGGCAGTTCCCGAATCTCCACCACCTTGCCAGCGACGTCGCGAAGGGTCAGCCGTGCCGTGGCCGCCGGCTCCACATCCCAACTGGGGATCCGGGCCGTGACCGGGTTGAGCGTGGGCGTGCGGGCGAGCGGGTCCGCACTGGCGTGCAGCAGGCCCTGGTCCGCCCGGGCGAGGCAGGCCGCACTGATCACGACCGGGGCACTCAGGTCCACGTGCCGCAGCCAGAACGTCACCTCCTTGGACCGTCCCCAGGACGGAGCCAGCCGCTCGTCGCGAGTCGCCCCCGGCAACAGGTACAGCGGCGCGACCGGGCTGGTCGGCACCATGAGCTGGGTGATGACGCCCCCGGCATCGTTACGGGCGGACAGCGACACCAGTTCGACACCTGCATTCTGGGCAGCCACCAGCACGCCGTCCGGCAGGGGGGTGTCGTCGGGGTAGGTCAGGGTCAGGCTGTAGGTGATCGCCGAGGCCGAGGGCGGGGCCTGGATGCTGACGGTGGTGTCGCTGCGGTTGTCCCACAGGGCCGAGGCCTCGCCCGTCATGATGGGGTCGCGGGCGCCAGGACCGGTGTAGAGCGCGACCGCCACGCCGACCCGCAGCCCCCCAGGCGTCAGGGGCGCGAAGAGCGCCGCGTCGGCCCCCAGCGGGAGGGTCCGCCAGCCCACACCCCAGGTCCGGGGGGCGACTGGGATCTCGTGCGCGATGGGCCGCCCGGCTTTGAGGTCGTCGCGGTACGTGGTGCCCTTGCGGAGATCGGACCCCGGGTAGACCAACGACTCCCCGCTCTGTGCGTTCATGGTGCGCGCGAAGAGTACGCGCACGTCGGTGACGAGCACGGTACTGTCCAGGTCCATACCGTCAATCTCGACGCCGGTCATTCGCTCGTCGATCTCCAGCACGCCGTCCGGATAACCGAACACGGGGCGCAGGTCCGCGTTCACGCCCCAGTCGGGGTTGACCTCCTGGTTGACCGTGCTGCCGTCCGCCTGGAGGTAGGTGGTGGTCTGCTTGTCCCGGCCCTTCAGGCGCTCGTCGAGCAGCCGGGCGGCGTGCCACCAGTTGGGCGCGAGGGCCGCGCTGGTGACGTTGCGGTTGGGGATGCCCGTCAGGTCAGGGGTCTGGAGGGTGGTCCCCAGCTGTCCGGAGGCGATCAGGTCAGTGAACAGCTGGCGGACCTGCGCGCCCAGATCGGCCTCGGTGAGGAGGGTACGGCATTCGACCTCGGTGAGGCGGCGATACCGGAAGCCCTGGAGCTTGTAGCGGCCGATCTCGCTGCGGCTGGAGCCGGAGACGACGACGGTCCCGGCGTAGCGGTTGCGCCAGGCGGTGCTCGCGTTTGGCCGGTACTGCACCTGCACGGTGTCGCGCGGGCCGATGCCGAGGCTGGCCGGGTCGCCCTCGAAGGTGGCTTCACGGCAGTCCCCGATGGGCCGGACTTCCATGCGGCGCACGCCCCCCGCGAGGTACAGGGGCGTGCCGGAGGTGAGGGGCGGGTCGAGTTCGAGGATGTGCCGCTCGGTGCCCTGGGGATCCAGGACCCGCAGGCGGTATTCGGCGTCTGGGTTCATGGTTCACCTCCCGGCGAGGGCGCCGGTCGTGGACTGGTAGGAACTGCCGCCCTGCTGCACGGTGACGGTCACGGGAATGCCGTCGCGCAGGATCTGCCCAAGGGTGCCCACCGTGCCGTCCAGGCGGCCGATGGTAGCGTCAAGTTTCGTGATGCCTTCGAGCAGCGGCGTGCTCAGGGCATACTGGATGGCTGGGGGCGCGGTACTCAGGCCGGTGGTATCCACCCCCTGAGTCGCTTCTGGCGTGAGGCCCCACTTCTCCTGTAGGCCCTGGAGCTTGGGCGCCACGTCGCTGTAGAAGCGGGCGGCCTGCTGATCCACCTGCGCGACCGCCGCGTCAATCCCGGCCAGGGCGGCCGCGTCGTCGGCGGTGTCCGGGGTCTTCAGCGCGTCCGACCAAGCTTTGATGGCTGGGGCGATGATGTTTTTCAGGAGTTCTTCGTTGAGGAACACGTCCACCATGCCCTCGACGAGCCCGCCGTACACCTCCTCGTGCAGGGCCTTGCTGAACAGGTTGATGTCGCCGCCCCGGATCGCGTCGGTCAGCCCCTTCTTGATGCCGGAGGCGAAGGCCCCCTGCATCGTCTTGGCGAAGGTGAGCCCGATCTTGTCGATTTCGTTGACGACCTCCGGGCCGCCCCCGAAGGTGTCGGCGAACCACCCTCGGGACCGTGTGAAGACCTTCTGGTAGTCGTCCGCGTTCAGGAAGGGGTTGTCCTCGGTGAACTCGGCCTTCAGGCGCGAGACCTCGGCGCGGGCCTTCTGGAAGCCCGCGATGGCGTCGGCCACGCTGCTGACCACCTTCGTCACCAGCGAGATCCAGGCCCCGATGTCCGCCGGGTTGGCGACCACCTTCGCCACGTCGCCCAGGATGTCGAGCACCTTGCCCGCCGCGTTCCCCACGCCTTCCAGGTTGGCCGCAAGGTCCTTCCACGGGGTCTGGAGCTTTTGGCCGGTCACCCGGTCGTAGTCCTCCTCGCCCTGGCCGATGGCGCTGGCCAGCTGCCCGAAGGCCCCGGCCGCCTGCTGCACGTACCCGGCATATTCCTGCACCTTGCCGATCCGCAGCAGCGCGCCCGCGATCTGCGGATTCATGGCCCGCAGGGCGGCCGCCTGGTCGCGGAAGGTCTGCGCGAGCTTCGGGTTCCCCGCCGCTTCCGCCTCGGCCGCGTACTCTCGCAGCTTGTCGCCCGCGAGCCCCAGGCGCTCGGTGTAGGTGCCCGCGTCGATCCACCCGGCGTCGAACTCGTCGCTCAGGTCCTGGATGTCCTTCTGCCACTGGCTCAGGTCGAAGCGCTTCCCGAGGTTCACCGTCCCGAGGTCGTTGCTCGTGAGCTGGTCAATGGTGGCGTTCAGGTTCGCCAGCTGCACGTCGGTCAAGCCGCCGGTCTGCCGCAGGGTGTCCAGGGCCTGGCGCAGCGCCCCCACCTTCACGGGGTCGGTCAGGTCGCCGGAGGCCTGCATGTCGAAGATCTGCTGGGCCGACTCGGCGAAGAGGTTCTTCGGAGGCTGTGCGGCGTTCTTCAGCGCCTCGCTGGCCCCGTCGGCCACGCCCTCCCCAGTAATCGAGATCAGCGCGTCCTTGTAGGCCTGCGCGCCCGCTACGGCGTCCTCCAGGCCCTTGCGGACCCCCTCGGGCAGCGACTGGCCCAGTTCGGAGTCCAGCAGGTTCGTGGCCTCCAGAATCGCCCGGTTGAGGTCGCCCTCATCCTCCAGCTTGACCCGCACCACCACCGTCCCGTCCGGATCGGTCGTCACCCCGTCGCCGGCCCCGTTACTGGCCGTGCCCAGGCGCTGGGTGAGGCTGGTGGCGTCGAGCACCGCCCGGCCCCCGGAGGCGTCCCCGGAGGTCTGGAAACCACTGGCCCCAGGGATCAGCCCAGCGGCGTAGGGATTGCCGTAGTCGGGCAGGCTCCTCCGTAGGTCCGCGAGGTAGGCCGCGAGCTTGCTGCGCAGGCGCAGGCTGCCCGCGTCGGTCTTGCCTTCGAGCGTGGCGAGCTGGTCGGCCACCTGCATGACCTGCTCGTCGAGCGTGCCCGACAGCTGCGCCACGAAGGTGTTGAACTGATCGTCGAGCCCCAGCGCGTCGCCCAGGTTGTTCAGGGCGAGCGTCAGGCTGTTCACCGCCTCCCCGGCGTCCTCGCCGCGCTGGGCCGCGTCCATGACCTGCCCGAGCGCGACCTGAAGGGCGTTCACGGCCCCTTCGTTGTCGCCCAGCTCCTGGAGCTGATTCGAGAGGGTCAGGGCGTCGGCCGCCACGCCGTCGCTCCAGGTCTTCTGGATGGCCCGCAGCCCGGCCTCCTCGGCCTCGCGGCGCTTCTCCCACTCATCGAAGACCGCGTTCATCAGCGTGGTGTCGCGGTTGGCCTGGGCCTCGGTATAGATCCGGATGAGGCCTTCTTCGTCCTGACCGGGGATGCTGGCCAGGATGCCCTGCACCTTCTCGGTGTAGGCCTTGGCCCGCTCGACATCGTCGTCGCTGAAGACCTTCGACCATGCCGCATCCACGGCCTTCGCCGAGGCCTCGCCGTTGCGGGTCAGCGTCGCCTGGAGGTCCTGGTCCACCTGGGCGATCCGCGCGCCGTATTGCCGCCAGAGATCCTGGCGCTGGCGCAGGGTCAGCCCCGTGACGTTGACGGCCGCGTTGCGCTCGCGCTCCAGGCGGGTCTTCTCGGCCTGCGCTTCCGCTGTCGAGAGCACGTTCCGGGCCGCGAGCACGTCGCGCCCCAGGCGTTCCTCCACGTCGAGCTGCGCGCGGGCACTGTCGCCGGCAGCCTTCACCGCGTCGTCGTAGCCGGTCACGACCGCCTGGGCACGCTTCCGGGCGAGGTCAAGCTGCCCGTCGGCCAGGGCCCGGTCGGCAGCGAGCCGGTTGGCCCGCGCCTGCTCGGCGGCCTTCTCCGCTTCCAGGTCGGCCGTGCGCTCGGCCGAGGCCTGGGCACGGCGAGCGGCCGCCCGGTCGGCGGTCGCCTGCCGGTACGCCTGACGGACCGCCTCGCGGCGCGCACCCTCGACCGCTACCGGGTCGGCCCCCTCGACCTTCAGGGCCTCGTCGGCCTCCTGACGCGCGGCCCGCACCTTCTGATCGCGCTGGAGGTTGATCAGTTTGTCGGAGGCGGCCAGGATCTGCGGGCCGGTGCGCTCGATGACCTGCGCGCGTTTGGCCGCGTCCTCGGTGTAGAGGGCGAGTTCCTCCTGCTGCCGGTCCTTGAGGCTGTCCAGGGCCCGCTGCGCGTCGGCCACGCTGCCGGCGGCCAGGGCAGCCGTGAAGGCCTGCTGGCTCTTGAGCCGGTTGGCGTTGCGGGTGGCCGCGTCCTTGTCGGCGCGGTCCTCCTCGCGCTGGATGGCCTCGCGCTGGCTCCGAGCCTTGTCTACCGCGTCGCCCTGGAGATCCTTTAGGGCCTGGTACTTCTCGCTCTTGTCGCCGTTGCGGCGCCGCTCGGCCTCGGCCGCGCGCCCAGCAGCGGCGGCTACCGCGTCCAGGCTGCGGATGTAGCCCGGCACGTCGTCGCTGACTTTGAACGTCGAGGCGGCCATCTTCAGCTGCTGGCTCAGGGCGTCGTAGCCCTGGCCGAACTTCGAGGTCTCTTTGTTGAGCTGCCCCAGCTGGAGCCGGGCGACCTCGATGGCCCCGGCGGCGCGCGGCCCGCCCTTCTCGAAGGCCGCGAGCACGCCCTCGGCCTTGAGCTTCCCGGTCAGGTCGCCGGCCTTGGTCCGCTCCTCGACGCGGGTGAGGATGCGCCGCGCCTCGGCGATCAGGGCGGCGTCGCTCTGCCGGCGCGTGGGCAGGGCCGCAGCGGCCGCTGCCGGGCTGAGGACCGCTGGCGTACCGGTGACCGGCGTGTAGCTCTGGCCCATCGGGTCCACTACGCGCCCACGGGCGTCGTAGCCCATCACATGCACGTGCGCGTTGCCCGGCCCCAGATCCTTGTGCGCCAGGCTGCCGGTCTGCCCCACGTAGGCCAGCAGCTGCCCCTGCTGCACGAGCAGCCGGCCGCCCGCCGCCTTCACGGCCTGTTCGACCCCAGCGGCGTAGCGGTCGAGGTGTCCGAGCAGGATCTTCTGCCCCTTCGCGTCCGTGATCTCCAGCAGGTGGCCGGTCGTGTCGCTCCACCTGGTCGAGACGTAGCCGGTGAACGCGGCCTTGATCTCGGTGCCCGTGGGTGCGAACCAGTCCTCGCCGTTGTGCCGGCCCCAGGACCCCCTGGGACCGTAGGTCTGCCCGTAAGGGGTGCCCCGGTTGCGCCCGGCCAGCCCCATGAAGCCGACCGCCGCGAGGCCCGACACCTCCTCGCCCCGGCTCTGGCCAGGGATCAGGGGGCCAATGGCCGGCACGGTGCCGGTGGTGGCCGTGCCCCGGCCGATGCTCTGGAGGATGGCTTCGGAGGCCTGCGCCGAGCGGTTCAGGGCCTGCACGAGCAGCGCCTGGTAGCCCGGCATGTCGTTCTGGATCTGGCGCAGCTGCGAGGATGCCCCGCCGACGCTCGTGGGCCGCTCGATCACGCCCCGGCGCTGTAACTCGCCCTGGAGGTCCTCGGCGCGCATGCGTCCCGCCACGGCGTTCCAGATCTTGGTGAGCGGGTCGATGATGTGCGCCGCGTCCCGTTGCAGGCCCTCGGCAGCGGCCCCGGCGAACTCCTTCGTGCCCTGCGCGCCGCCCACGAACAGCTTGTAGGCCATCGTGGTCGGGTCATCTTTCGCCCAGTCAATCTTCAGGACGGCCTTGATCTCGCCCACGTCCTTCATGCCGTCGAGCTTGGTCTGCATGTCCCCGATGCTCTTCAGGACGGGATTCACGCCCTTGTCGAGGAAGTTCGTGAACGTGTTGAGCAGGCCGCCGCTGAACAGGATCTGGGTGCGGTCCCAGGCGGCGTGGAAGCGGTTGACCGCATCCACGGCCGTACCCTTGAGCTTCGCATTGGCCTCGTCGAGCTGCCCGGTGCTGTTGGTCAGCTGACGCATGATGTCGTTGCTGTCGCTCAGGCCGCCCTGAAGCAGGCCCATGACGGCCTGGAGGCCGCCCACGTCGCCGATCAGGCGCGAGAGCGCCTCGCTGTTGTCGCCCACGCCGGAGCCCATCTGGTCGAGGAACTTGATCAGGCCCATGCTCTTGAGCGCGGTGGCGCTGAACTCGATGCCCAGGGCCTTCGCGGTTTCCTTCGCCTGGATGCTGGGTTTCTGGACGTTGCTCAGCGCCGAGCGGATGTATTCCAGGGCCGTGCTCGCGGGGATACCCCGGGTGGTGAGCATGGCCATCGCGCCCAGCAGTTCCTCAATGGGGACGTTCAGGCCCTTCGCCTGCCCGGCGACCGACCCGAGGCTGCGCGCGATCTCGCCCAGCTGGACCTTCCCGGCCTTGACGCTGGTCCAGAGCAGGTCGGAGACCCGCGTGGTCTGGGTGATGTCCATGCCGTAGGCGTTCAGGAGCGAGGTCACCGCGTCGGCCGACACCTGGGCCTCGACCTTCGTGACCTTGGCCAGGGTAGCCATGCGCTCCAGCGCGGTCAGGGCGTCGGCCTCGTTGTCGGTGCCGCGCACCGAGGCACCCTGGATCTCCTCGTAGGCCTTCTTCAGTTCGGTGAACGATTTGCCCGTGTCCACCGTCATTTTCAGCAGGTCGGTGCCCAGCTTGCCGAGCTGCCCGGGCAGCTTGTCGGTGAGGGTACTGATGTCGGCCAGGCCCTGTTGGTACTCGGCCGCTTTCTTCGCGCCGTTGACCAGCCCGGTGCCCAGAACGCCCAGGGCGAGAGCCGTGCCGCCCACCGCGAGGGTGGTGAGGGCGGCCTGGGTGGCCACCCCGCGCAGGTTGGCCTGGGCCGAGGGCAGAGTCGCCACCAGGGGCGCGGCGCTGCCGCCTACGCCCCCGCCGCTGGCCCCGGCCGCCAGGGCGGCCGCCTGGGCCCCCTGCTGCACCGCCTGCCCCAGTCCGGCGGCTGCACCGGTCACGGCCGCGCGCTGGCTGTTCAGGCCCCCCACGAGGCCCTGCCCGGCCTGCACCCCGATCTGGTGCATGACCCGCGACGGGCTGCGGATGTCGAGCGCCGCCTGGGCACCCTGCTGCACGTCCTGGCCCAGGTTCGCGGCCGCCGCCTGCACGCCCGGCGACTGCGCCGCGAGGCCGGTGCGCAGGCCTGCGCCCGCCTGAGCGGCCACGTGCTGCGCGCCCTCGCGGGCCGCCTGCTGCGCGGCCATCATGCCATTCGTGACCACCTGTTCCAGAAGGGCACCGAACGGCCCGAGGTTCCCCAGTGCGCCGAGCACGCCCTGCTGGATGCTGGCGGCCAGGCCGCCCGGCGTGTTGATCCCCTGCGCCGCGTTGATGCCGTGCTGAGCGTTGGCGGCGATCTGGGTGAGTCGCCGGTAGGCGTCAGTCGTCTTGTCCACCGCAGCGGCCTGCAACAGCGCCTGCTCATGGATCTTGCGCTGCGCGGCGATCTGCTCGTCGGCGCTGATCTGCTGCGCGCGCCACAGGTTGCGGTAGGAGCGCTGTTCGTTGTCCAGGGCGCTGATCGTCTGGGTGCTGCGCTGCTGCTCGGCCCGGCGCTGCTGTTCGGCGAGGCGCAGGTTCAGGGAGAGCTGCACCTGCTGCTCGCGCAGCTGGGCCGTGCGGGCCTGGGCGGCCGCCTGATCCGCGCGGCTGGCGGCGACGGTGGCCGCGTTCTGCTGCTGGATCGCCTTGCGCGCGGCTTCGTACTGGGCGCCGAGGATGCGGGTGGCCTGGACCTGCTGCGCGGTCTGCTGCTGGCTGACGGTGCCCAGGGCAGCGATGTCCTGGCGCACACGGTCGGTCGCCGAGAGGGCGGCGCGGGTGTCGAGCTGCACCTGGAGGCGGGGGGAGGCGCTCTGGGCGATGCGCTGCTGATACTGCTGGAGCTGCTGGTGGGCCGTGCTGAAGTCGAGTTCGACGCCGAGGCCGAGCGACCCTACGCGGGTGGTCTGCTGAGTCATGGTCACCGCCCTGGGGCATGGGAGAGGGGGAGGGAGGTCAGCGTGCGCCGCCGCTCAGGGCGATGCCTTCCCAGATCCGGATGAGGGGGCGCCCGTCGCGCGCAGCGGGCCAGGAGAGCCACACCGGGCCTTCGAGCAGCCCCAGCCCCATCGCCTCGCCGAGCGCCGCCGCCAGCGCCTTGCTGACCGGATAGGGCGCAGTGGTGGTCAACCCAGCGGCCGCGCCTGCGCCCCGCAGACGGTGGTCGGGCAGGATGCGCTGGGCGAGGTTCTTGGGTAGTTCCCCACCCCAGGCGGCGACGCCGGCATAGAGCTGGCGTTCCCACTGGCGGCGCTCGGCGTCGGTCTGCTGGGCGCTCAAGGCCTGCACCTGATCTAGCGGGACATCCACCCAGCGGACAGCTGGCTGCGCCAGGGCGAGCGCCGCGAAGACGCTCGCCCAGTCGGTTTTCCCTCGGCCTCTTCACCCGGCCCCTCGGGCTGGGGCGGCCGGGTCGCCCGCCACCAGACCGGAAACTCGTCGGGGCCGCAGAGGTCGAGAAACTCGTCGAGCGTGAGGTCCGGTAGTCGGCGCAGCAGCAGCAGGTAGATGGTCCGGGCCTGGTCTTCGAGTTCGAGTTCGCCCAGGGCACCGACCAACATGGTTTCGCGCCAGCTGGGCGACAGGTAAGGCACCAAAAGTTGACCGTAGGCGTCGCAGAAGTCGGGGTTGGGTTCCCCGAGGGCGGCCGCCGGCGCTTGCCTGCGCTGGTCGTCTCTCTGTTTTAGGTCGTCAAAAGGGGTCATGCGTTGCGTCCTCGCCGCGCGAGCGGCACGGTGAGGGGGGCGTGCAGGCTGATGTGCCCGGTCTGCCCCTGCGGTGGCAGGAGGCGGGGCACGCGGGCCACGAGTGCGCCGCGCACCACCAGCCAGGGGCCGGTGGCCCCTGTACGGATCATGCGCGGCAGCAGGCGGCCCCGGGGGACCGCCCGGTGAAGGATGTAGCCCTGCGCCTCGATGCGGTCCTCGTGCACGGTGCAGGCCAGGAGGGTGAGCTGGGGGAGGTGGCCGCGCTCCCCCAGGACGATGACGGCCACCTCCTCCGGCACGCTTAGACCGCTTCCCAGGTGGGGCTGGCGTCGTTCAGGTTGGCCGCCCACAGGCCGCCCGAGAGCCCGGCGGCGTGCTCGGTGGTCATGGTCTGCATGGGACCCTGTCCGCGCTTGCCCACGCCGACGTTCACGGTCGCCATCAGGGCCAGCCCGTCCGGGTAGACCCACAGCACGCGCTCGACGTTGTTCGGGCTCTTCTTGAGGCCCTTGAGCCACAGGCGCTTGGCCACCGGGTTGTCCAGGCCCGCCAGGGTGCGGATCGTCGCCGTGAGGTCCTTACCGTTGACCACGCGGATCGGCGTGCCGCGGCCGTGCACCTGCTTGGTTTCTTCGTTGTCGGCCAGCTGCGGCGTGACCGCCTCGGCGGTGGGGATTTCGAGCAGGTTGGTGTAGGTGGCCGCCGTGCCGGCCGGCACGGCAGCGGGGGCGGCCACGATGGCGACCGCTTCGCCGTCGGCGTCGGCGGTCACGTCGGCGGCCGTGGTGATCAGGACGCCGTTGGCGAACTCCAGCACGGTGCCGCTGGGGATGAAGATGCCCGCACCGGTCAGGGTCGCGGTCACGGCCGCCTTGGCGATGGCCCCGGTGGTGATGCTGGCCCCAACGATCAGCACACCCGTCAGCGGCACGAGGTAGGCGGTCACGTCGGTGGCGCTGTAGGTCTTGGGCGTCTTATCGACCGGGTTGGTGGTGGGCAGGTTCGCGGGAGGATTCGTCACGTCAGGACTCCTTGGGCATGGGGGCGAGGGACTGGATATAGGTCAGCGCGAGGCGCTGACCCCCGTAATGGGTGCGGCTGTTGCTGGCGTAGGTGACGGGGGCGGCGTCGGCCAGGCGCAGGGACTGGAGGCGCAGGCGCGGCCAGCGGTCCACCTCGGTCGTGGCGCGGCGGCGCAGATTCGAGAGCACGAGTTCGACCTGATCACGGCCCGCCATCGTCGGCAGGCCGTTGTAGACCATGACGAGCACGAGACGGCGGCGCTCCTGGTAGCCGTGGCCCTGGCGCACGAGGCTGTCGCTCGTCTCGCTCACCACCGCGTAGAGCGTCCCGGCAGCGGGCAGGGGGTTGGGCAGCAGGTGGCTGGCCACCGCGCCCGCCTCGTCGCGGGCGAGCTTCAGGCCCAGGTCGAGGAGTAGCTGGTCGAGGGTCAAGGGGATGGACCTCCGGGCATGGATTTCACCTCACTGCTGCGCTCGGGCGCGCAGCCGGTCGTGCAGTTCCTCGTCGCCGAGGGCCTTGCTAAGCCACGGCCGCGCGCCGTGAGCGGTCTGCCGAGAGACGGGCGAGCTGGGCGGCTCGGGGTATTCGAGCGCCCAGGCCTCCACCGGCACGGGGGCCACGCTGTTGAGCGCGCCGACGTCGTAGAGGGAGGGACCGACCTGCTCGGCACCGATGCAGGCCAGCAGGTCGCCGGACTGCTCGGCCGGGTACTCGCCGGGCAGGCTGGACGGGTTGGGGAGGTCGGGGTGCTGGATGCCCGAGCCGGGGCCGGAGAGCTTCTCGCGCAGGAAGTCGCGAGCCTCCTCCGCGACCTCGCGCACCACGGGGTCGCAGTGCCGCGCCAGCAGCTCGTGCAGGTCAGGGGCCAGCGTCAGGTGGTTCGCCATCCGGATCTCCTCGCCGGCGCAGGCCTCGCTCCAGCAAGGGCAGGACCACGCGCTCAAAGCCGGCCGTGCAGGCCTCCAGGCGGTGCAGCGCCGCGTCCAGGCCTTCGAGCGCTCGCAGGTCGTCGGGTTGGGTATCGGGCATCAGGTCCCCCTCAGCGCGTCGGGTGCCTGGCACACGCACGTCCAGGCGACGCGCTGGGTGCCCATGTCCTCAATGTCGGCCACCGGCACGAGCAGTAGCGGCGTCGGCAGCTCACCGCCGTACACCTGGAGCAGCAGCCCCGGCGTGTCCAGCGGGGCCGACCAGTGGACCACGATCTCCCAGGTCGGCGTGCCCAGCGCCACCCCGGCCGCCGCGCGGTCCTGGGCGTCAAGCTGGTAGGCGATGCAGGGATAGTCACCCAGCGCCTCACCCATGCCCGGCTGCTCGGGCGTGGGGTCGGGGGTACTCGGCGTGATCGGGTTGCCGTCGAGGTCGAGATCGGGCGGCGGGGGGCCGTCCTGGACCGTGGTGCCGGCCTGCGAGCGGAACACCTTCACGCGCTGGCCGACTGCCGGGTAGACCTTCTCCAGCGCCGGGCGGCCGATCTGCTGGATGCGCGCCGTGGTGATCACCAGCGCCTCCGGGGCCGGGTGAATACCTCGACCTGATCCTCCTGACCGTCCCCCACCCCCGCGTCGGCCAGGTGCCCCTGCGCCAGCGCCAGGAAGTTCGGCAGGGTCGTGGCCGCGCCGGTGACCTTCCCGAGCTTGAACTTCAGCGGCCCGATCTCGACCGCTTCCACGCTCTGCTCACCCACACTGACCAGACCATTCCCCGCCAGGACGCTCATGGCGTAGGCCGCTGCCGCGAGCTTCAGGTCCTGGAGCGCGCCCGCCGAGGGCACCAGTTCCGCGCGCTCGACCTGGCGCGTCACCCAGTGGTTCCCGCGCCCCGTCGCCCCCGACACGTCCGCCGGCAGCGTCAGGCCTGCGCCGTAGGCCCGCACGTCGGGCTCCGAGGCGTAGACCGTCATCTCAGGTGCTGACCTGAGACGCCGTGTCCCCCTCGGTGCCCGCCGTCGCCGTGGGATCGGTCACCGGCCCCACCGGCTGCTGCTGGCTCGCCGGCAGCTGCTCATCGCCCTCCAGCGCAGGCGGCTGGTCCACGACCTCGGCTGGCTGCACGTTCTGCACCTGCACGGTGGTCCCAGCGTCCGGCTCCGGCTCGCGGTCGCGGAACTCGATCACCTCGGCCGCCTCCTCGTCGGTCATGCCGAAGGCCACCAGATCCTCGGCCGTATACCGGGCGAGCTGTTCCTCGGCGCGGATGCCCAGCTCGCCCAGCCGGATCATGTGCGGGTAGTTCTCGGCGAACGGCACGCCCAGCAGGCCGTCGCGGTGCGCCTGGATGACCCGCGCGCCGCTCTCACCCACGTCGGGGATCTCGGCCAGTTCGTCCTCGTCGAGGTCCTCGATGCTGGCCTCGGTGGTGTAGCCAGAAGCCACGAGCGCACCCTGGTAGGGGAAGTCCGCCAGCAGCTGCACCTGCCCCTCGGCGCGCAGGGCGACCTCGCGCTCGACGGCCACCCGGACCTTCCCGGAATCCGACTTGCTCAGGCCGGTGCGGTCGGCGATCTCGGCCACGGTCGCGCCGTTCAGGTCGTCGAGCGTCGTGAGGTTCGCCTCGACCAGCACCCTCCGGACGCGGTCGCTCACGAACCTGCGCGGCAGGGCGAAGCCAGCGATGGCATCGGCCTTCGCCTGATAGACCATCGCGGTCGCGTCCTCGCCGACCATCTCGCGGGCCAGCACCTTGTTCCGGTAGTGGCGCCGCAGTGTTCCTACTCCCATCTCCTCACCTCCTGGGGTGGGGGTTCAGCACAGGACACGGCCCCCACTGGGGGTCGGACCTTACTTGCTGATGATCTTGGCGACGCCCGACTTGTTGCTGCCGGGCATGCGCTTGTAGCGGTGGGCGAGCCAGTAGATGTGCACGGCCGCCACGGTGCTGTCGCTGAGAATGTCCTTGTCGGTCTGCACGGTGAAATCGCCGTTGTACCAGAACAGCATGCTGTTCTCGCGCGCCAGGATCGTCTCGTAGCGGCGGGTGGTCTCGTCGCCCGGCGTGTCCAGGTAGGTCAGCTTGTCGCTCAGGGTGTACGGCACGCCCACGAAGCGGCGCTGGCCCTGGCCCACGATGGCGTCGCTCACGAGCGGCTTGCCGTCAGCGTCCTTGAGCAGTTCCACGTCGGCGCCCACCTTCGAGTGCATGGCCGTGCTGGCCACGGTCTGCCCTTCGTCGCCCCACAGGTACTTCGCGCGCACCATCGCGTCGTAGACCATCGTGCTCTTCCCATCAATGGGGTTGGCCACGAGGTCGAGCACCAGGTCGGTGCTGCGGGCGGCGTCGATCAGGGCCTTGTCGGCGCGGCGGAACACGGCCTCGCGGATCTGGCGCGCGGCCTCGGCGTAGGGATCGGCGTAGGCGGCCGCCATGCGTGCCCATTCGGTGATCTCGAAGGCCTTGCCCGAGTGGTGGACCTTCGCCTGCTCACCGCTCATGGTGAGCTTGGCCGGGGTCAGTGCCGGCAGCGCGCCGTCGCCGCCCTCGTCGTCGGCCAGGTCTTCGAGTTCACCGATGTTCCCGAAGTAGGGCACGGTGATGGTGTCGCCGCCACGGGCGTCGCTGCCCAGCGTGCCGTTCACCTTCACGGCGTTGGTGTTCCACAGGGCGTTGTTGCCGCTGAAGGCGCCCCGGATGGCGTCTTCGAGCAGCTCGGGGATGATCACGTCTTTCTTGCGGGTTACGGGCATGGGTCCTCCTGGGACACGAGAGGGCGAAGGGGCTCAGGGCGGCACGAGAACGCCCCCAGGCACAGGACCAGGGGGCAGGGCGGGCAGCGCGCGTCAGGCCAGGGCCTTAGCCGGTGCGCTTCTGGTGGTCGGCGCGCATCCGGTCGTAGGTCGCCTTGTCGCTGAAGTGCAGGTTGTGCTTCTCCGAGCCGTCCATCTCGGCCCAGGTCTTCCCGTTGAACTTCAGCGGCTCGCCAGCCGGAGCACTGTCGCCCAGGTCCTCGCCAGGGGTGACCGGGGGCGTGGCCGCCGGCGCCGCCAGCTGGGCGATCACGGGCGCGTGCTCCAGGTAGGCCTCCAGGGCCTCCGGGGTCTGCCCAGCCGCCCACGTCTCCAGCGCGGGCGTGAGCTTCTTGTCGGCCTTGCCCCGGGCGATCAGGCCGCTGAGCTTCGTGGTGCGGGTCTCGTCTTCGAGTTCCTTGATGCGCACGTTGGCCGCGCCGAGCTGCACGGCAGCCTGCGCATTCGCGGCCACGACGCCCAGGGCGGCCTGCACTTCGGTCTGCCCGGTCGCGCTGAGCAGCTGCTGGCGCAGAGACGCGCTCTCGGCGAGACGGCTGTTCAGGGCCTGGAGGGCCTCGGCTTCGGTGGCGGTGGCCGCCAGGTTCAGGGCGGTGAGCAGGGTACGCATGGTCTGTCCTCCTTGGACGGGGGTGTAGGTGCGGATGACCTCGGTGGCGTCAGGCCCCAGGGTCACGCTGGTGCCCAGCACGGTGTACGGCACGCTCCAGAGCGTGCCCAGGTGCTCGAACACCGCGTAGTCGTTGAAGACCTCGAACAGCCAGGCCTCGCGGTAGCGCTCGCGGATGGCCGCATTCAGCAGGCCGTACAGGCTGTCCAGGCTTACGCTGGCGCGCACGTCGGGGCTGCGGTGGTCACGCACGTTGGCGGCCACCAGCGGCACCTGGTCGAAGGTCGCGGGCAGGTTGGTCAGGGCGATGTTCCACAGACGCGTGATCTCGCCCGTGGTGTCGGCGTCGAGCGCGGGGCTGAAGTACCGCCACTCCTTGTCGCGGATGGCCTGCTCGGCCGCCGGCGTCCAGCGGATGTTCACCGCCCAAAGCCCATCGGCGCGCAGCTCCAGCCGGAACCACCCGGCCGCCTTCCCCTTGTCCGGTGCGCCGGCCTCGGCCCAGAAGGCGTGGTCGTAGTCGAAGAAGAGATCGTTGCCGTATTCCTCGGCGGCGGCCATGCACAGCTCGCCGCTGCGCGCGGTGAACTGGAAGGTCCCGTAGACCGTCTCGACCGGGCCGTAGCCCCAGATCCGGAACTCGGTGGGCGGGTCGCCGCTGCCGATGGGGATGGTGACGTTCAGCCGGGTGGGCCGCGAGGGGCGCGCTGGGGCGCTGAGCAGGTAGTCGGGGCTGGCACGGGGCCGCAGGGCGGCCAGGGCGCAGCCGGTGAGCAGCAGCGCGGCGGTCTGGAAGAGCTTCTTCATGGTTCCTCCTGGGGCGGCAGTCGGCCCCGGTGCTGGTCACTGCCGAGCGAGAAGGCGTAGTGCTCCGGCCCGATCCACACCTGCACCTCGCCGAACGTCGTCTCAACGGGCGTGAGCCGGTGCAGGGGCGTCGGGGCGTTGGCCGCGAGGTAGGCCAGCGTGATGTGCGGCGTGAAGCCGTGCAGCTCGCTCGCCTGGAGGTCGCTGAAGTGGTCCACCGTCTCCAGCAGCCGCTCGCGCAGGCCCAGCAGCTGCGGGCTGTCCACCGTGGCCAGCAGGGCATCCTTCTCCGGCAGGCTGAACCGGCCGAGACCATTGATGCTGGCCGGCAGGCTGTCCACCGGCCAGTGCTCGGCGAAGGCAGCCACCCCGTCGAGCAGGCCCTGGAGCTGCACGGGGCTCAGCTCGTCGGTCTTCCCAAAGAAGGCCAGGGTGAGGTGCAGCTGGTCGGGCGACTCCCCGCCTTCGAGCGTGAGGGCCTGGGCGACCTCCGGGCTGGGCACGAGGCAGGCGATCACGCCGGCCGGGACCTTGCTGGGCCGCGCGGCCAGGCGCACGCTGGTCTTGGTGGCCGGTGCTGGTGCCGGGGCTTTTGGTGCCGGTGGTGGCTCGGGGGCACGCTGCAACCCGAAGCGCTCGATGAGCGGGTCGATGTCCAGGCCCAGGTCCTGGAGCTTGCGCAGCGCGTCGCCCGCCGTGTTCATGGTGCCGGCCAGTTCCTTCAGGTCAGTGGGGGGCGTGGTGTCCCACTTGGGCCAGGGGCTGATGCGGCGGTCGCCGAAGTTGAATTCGGTCCACCAGGCCCACTGCTGCGCGCGCATGGTGGTGCTCAGGCTCTCGCCGTCGCTCCGGATCAGGTCCAGGCGCACCGTGTTGTGCACGTCGGCCGCCGCGAGGGAGGCCCCCTGCACCTTGCTCGTGAGGTTCTGCCCGGCGACCGCGATGGCCATGCCGCTGTCCGCGAGGTCGATCTGCGCCCTGAAGTTCGTCCAGGTGTTCGCCGTCGCCTCGACGAGCTTCATGTCGTAGCCGGGCGGCAGGGCGATGGCCGTGTCGGTGCCCAGGTCGGAGAGGTCGGCGGCCAGGGCCTTGCGCGCTTCCTTCGTCGCTTCCTTCGGGGCGCTGCCGACCTTGATCGGCTTGCCGTGCTGCTCGCTGTAGCTCGCCCAGTCCTGGGTGGCGTAGGTCTTCAGCAGCCACCACATGGCGCACGAGCGCCACGCGCCCTGTGCCCAGGGCCGGTTCAGGCCGTAGGGCGCGTACAGCACCCATTTCCCGTCACCGGGCGTGAAGGGCACCTCGCCGTCGGCGGTGGTCAACCACCACTCGCGCTTCTGCCCGTCCCAGCGCAAGTATCTGGGGTGCCAGAACTTCAGGACCGGCACCATGCGGCCGCTGATCCGGTTCTCGGTCCAGACGAGTTCGCCAGGGCCAAGGCCGAAGAAGATCCCCCAACGCAGCACCTGGTCGAGTTCGCTTTCGGGGTTGGCCGTCCACCAGTCGGCTTCGCTGGCCTTGATCAGGGGGGTGCGGCGGGCCGCCCCCTCGGCGGGATCGAAGCGGAAGGGCAGGCCGAGCAGCCCCTTCACGCGGGTGCCCAGGGCGCCCATGATGCGGTCGTCGGCGAGCAGGGCGTCGCACAGGTCCGCCGCGAGGCGCAGGCCCCCGCCCTCGGCCCGCAGGAACGTGGCGCGTACCCGGTCAGGCGTCCAGGCCGTGAATACACGCTCGCTGGGCGCGAGGTGCTCGACCTTCTCCAACTTCGCTTTCCCGACCATAGATCACCTCCCCCGGGTGCCGGGCACCCGTGAACTCTCGTAGTCACTCGACTGAATGACGCTGGCCAGCTCCGACCAGGCATAGGCCAGGGCATCCACTTGGTCGTCATGCTCATCCGCGTCCGTGCCGGTAAAGGCACCCATCTCGCTCAGCAGTGGCGTCACCCAGGGGGCGGTCTGCGGCAGGCGCACGCGACCGGCGTTCCATGCGGCGGCGGCCGGTTGTGCGCGGGTGAACTTGTCGCCCTTGGGCGGCACGGGGTTCACGAGCACGCCCTGCATTTCGAGGTACTCGATCACCGGCTGCGACTGCCCGGTGCGCTCCATGATGATGGGGACGCTGTAGGTCTCCTGAAGATCTTTCGCCACGGCGCACAGCTCCGCGAGATCAAACCGGCCCCGGCGCATCTCCAGCAGGTCGCCGCGCAGGTCGTCAGGCTCACCCCAGCCGGAGATCACCGCGAAGGCGGTGTAATCGGCCGTCTTCCGCTTGCTGCTCGCCGTGTCGGCGGCGATGACCACGTAGGCGTCGTCACGCCGGGCCTGGGTGTAGCGCAGGGGGGTATCGCTGAACACTTGGCCGCCCCTTTTACGGGGCCGCTGCTGGTACAGGGCCTCGAAGTCGTATTCGTTGGCCGCCTTCATGCCGAGCAGCTTCTTCAGCCCGAAGCGCTCAGGCCAGAGCGGCTGGCCCAGCGAGCGACCTACCGGGTCCTCGACGAGTGGATCGTCGTAGATCGCCATGAGGTTCAGGTGCGTCCAGGTCAGGCCACCCAGCTCCGCGTCTTCACCCTCCTCGATCCGCTTCAGGACCCGGCCCGCAAGGTCGTCGGGGTGCCAGCGCGTGTGCGTGAGCACCACCTGGGCATTCGGCGACAACCGGGTGAGCAGTGCCGAGGTGAACCACTCCCACACGCCCTCGCGCACGAGTTCCGACTCGGCCGACTTGCGGTCCTTGAGCGGGTCGTCGATCACGGCCCGGCCCGCACCCATGCCGGTGATGGACCCACCCACGCCGGCGGCGCGGAAGAAGCCCTTCTCACTGGTGCCCCAGTCGGTAGCCCCCTGCGCGTCGGCCGCCAGCTGCACATGCCCGAAATACTTGGGGAAGGCCAGCCCGGTGTGGATCTCGTTGCGGATGCTGCGCGAGCTGGTGCGGGCTAGGCGCACCGAGTAGCTCGCATAGATCGCTTCGATGCTGGGGTGCTGCCCGAGTTGCCACTCCATCCAGGCCTTGACCGTCTCGGTCTTGCTGTGACGGGGCGGCATCGTGATGATCAGGCCTTCGTTCGGTCCCAGGTTCTCCAGGGCTTCGATCATCAGGACGATGTGGGGCGCGAGGTGGTAGCGGGGGTAGCGGGCCTTCCAGTACTCGGTCAGCGTGGGCACCCGCCCGGGCTTAGTTGATGAGCGGCGCGCCGTCTTCCAGGTCCGCACTTCCTGGGCGAGCCGTTGGGTTCTCTTGAGCATCCCCAGCATTCAGCACCTCCAGTGCCAGCGCGATCTCGCCCAGGTCCTTGCCGGCGGCGATAAGCGTGCGCAGGGCGGCCATGTTGACCCTTTGCACTTGAGAACCGGTCTCCGGATCCTCGACCGTGATGACCGGCTCGATGGCTTCCGCGATCAGGCGCGACTTTTCCAGTACCGCGCCCAGGCTCCGGCGCAGCTCCCCGACCCAATTGCCCTCCGCACGTGCCCTTTTCCGGGCGAAAAATTGCGAAAGCAGGGGGTCGGTTTTGAGCTTCGCGCGGTAATTCTGGATCGTCCTGGTCGTCACTTGCCATTTTTTCGCCGCCTCCCCATCTCCGAGGTATGCGGCATCGACGAGAATCGCTGCAGCGCGCTCGTAGTTGAAGGGCTGAGCCATCTTGGTTTCGTCTCCTTTCGTCACAGCGAACGCAAAGCCCGCTTGGCTTCGTGCTCTCTGCTGCTTGTGCTGGTGCCTGGGCTTCCGGTGGTGCTGGGGGTTACCTGAGTCGACATGAAAAAGCCCCCGCGCTCAGGCAGGGGCTGGGGTTCAGGCGAGCCAGTACAGCCAGTGGCCAGCGCACCGCTTCTCCTTCAGGATGCGGCGGCTCCGGCCAGCGTGGAAGATATGCGTGCCAGTGGCACGGTTGGGAAGGCGAAGGGTGGGGCGGTCATGCGTATTCGGCATGACGCGAATCCTGCAGGCGGGTGCGGGCATCGCAGAGCCGCCCTTCTCCGCGCACTCGATTCCTGTCCCGGCCGGGACGCCATCCTAAAACGCGAAAACGCCCCGGAGGGCGTCTGATAGTCGTTTTCCAACTCTAGAAATAGAGTAGCGGTTTTGTTCGGAAAATCAACTGTGGGCCAGTGCTGCCAGCTCCTGCTGCATGAGGCGCAGCGGTTCCTCAGCCTCAGCCACTCGCAGACTCACAGCCAACGTTAGCACCGCTACGGCGTACCGGGTCGCCCGCTCACGATGCTGATGCCAGCTCGAATCCTCCCGCACGAGACTGGCAAGACAGTTGCCCTTCTCGCTGCGCAGCTTGTCCAGCAGCTTCCCCAGGTGACGGGTTTCCACCGTACCCTCGCGGGCCATCTCCGTGATGCGTTGCCCGACGGCGGCCTCGTCGAATTCACCAGCGGGTGTGCTGAGGTACACGGTCGGCATGGGGCGGTTGGTCCCCGCGAGCAGAACGTCCGGTGGTGTGCCAGGGCCGTCGTAGTGGAAGCTGCCTCCGATCTTCACCTCGCGGGTGCGCCACTGGAGCAGCGCGTCGTACCACGAGGCGGCATAGAGCCGGGCTTCGCGTCGTACCCCGCGGGGTACGGAGGTGAGGGCAGCGGTGATCTCGCGGGGGCGAGGCTTGAGGCGGCGGCGCTGGGTGCGGGCACCTTGGCGCTCCCTACGCTCGGCTTCCAGGTCAGCAGCGGCGCGGTCCTCAGACTGGGCCTTGGCAATCACGAGTTGAATCGGGTCGAACAGATCAGGCATAAAGCAGAACACCTCAGAAATGTGGAACAGGGTCGGAAGACGCCAGTCAGGCAACTGTGTCGAGAGCGGGCAAAACGTTATTGGGCGCTTCCGAGGAGCGCAGCGAGGCGGTGACCTTCAGCGATCAAGGCGGTGGCCGCCTCCGTATCCCGAATGATCTGAGGGGAAAGTCCGAGGGTACGCAACTCGGCGTGCCGCTCCACTTGAGAGGGCTCGAGCGTGCCAGTGGCCGTCTTGACCTCGATCAGGGCGGCGAGACAGAGCGGCGTGCCGGGCAGGCGGCGCAGCACGGTCAGGTCGGGAAAGCCCGGTGGAAGGTGGCCGCGCTTGAGCCCGTGCCCACGCTTCACCATGCCCGCCTCCGTCTTCACTGGGTACCAGCCCGCCTGCAGGAACAAGGCGCGGATGCTGTCCTCGATCTCACGCTCCGTCGCCGGGCGCAGGTGTGGGGCAAGTTCAGGCGTCATTTTGAGCCCGCGGCTGCCGGGGCGGCGACTATGCTGCGGGCATGCGTCTGTCGTGGCCACTGCAAGTCGTCCTGGGCGTGCTTCTGGGAGGCGGCATCATCCTGCTGGACCAGGGCTGGCCCGGCGCCGCCCTCCCTGCGTTCACTGTCGTCGTTGCTGCGCAGTTCGCCTGGCTGTGGCGTCAGGGCCACCATGCCGAGGTGCGCCGGGGCCTGGTGGCGCTGTCGGTTCTGGGCCTGCTGGGTCTCATCCTGTTCAAGGGCGCGGACTACATTGAGGCAACACGCGGGTTCTGATCCCCGCGTCCCCTCGTGCTCGGTCACCGGGCGCAGGCAAGGGGTGAGCCCAGGCGTCATCTCAGACCCCCAGCGGCCAGGGCGGCGTCTATGCTGGCGAGGTGTTGTTCAGAATCTCGGCCTTCTGGTGGGCAGTCCTGGCAGGCGTGCTCTACGTTTTCATCCAGTTCGGCCGCAAGCGCTCGGACGCCACCGGCTGGGATATCGCTGACCTTGTCATCACGCTGCTCGTTGCGATCTATGCGCTCGGCATCGCGGCCACCTCTGGACGCAGAAGACAGTTCGTCACGGCCAGTCTCTATGGCGCGGCCGGCATGTTCCTGTTCTGGAGTAGCTGGGATCTGCTGCACAAGTTGCAGGGTGGCTAACCACTCAGGTGTGTCGTCGGAGAGCTGCGGCAGCGCACATTCGGAAACGGCCGGAGCATGGCGTGTGACAATCGCTCTATGACCGAACCACGCTGGACGCAGGCCCTCAGCCTCATTGGCGTCGGACTGATGCTCGTCGGCGTGTTCTGGAGTCTGATTCAAGACCACTCGCCGGCCTTCTTGATGCTGGGCATTGCTGTCGTAAACGTCCCGACTGCATGGCGCGCCTGGGCAAAAGGTCAGCGGGGCAGCTTCGCGTTCTGGGCACTGCTGTGCCTCACCGCGACCATCCTGGCCATCAGGTCGTTCATCATCTGGGCGCCGCCTATGAGTGGATAGAAGGACTGCGCCCCCGACTCCTCTTGTCTTCCCTCGTTTAACCCCCCTGTGCCAGCGGGCGAACAGGTGCAGGGCCTGCGTGGCACTCAGGTCGCCTCTCACAGGCGCTCCAGCTGCGCCCGCACGTCGCGCTCCACATCGTCCGGCAGCGTCAGGAAGCCCAGCCCACCGACCATCGGCACCGGCCGGGGCAGCACGCGCACTGCGTCCAGCACCAGGGCCACGCTGCCGAAGTACCAGTCTTCCTGGCCGGCGGGGCAGGGGTCGCCCGGAAGCAGCAAGCCGGTCACCCGGACCACGCTGGTCACCGCACCCCGGGGCACGTCGCGGCGGGTGTAGATGCGGCCAGTCAACTCCTGAAGGTAGACCATGCCCTCCTTGTCATGGGTCTTGCTGCTGTGCAGGGCGAGGTCATGCCCCACGATGCGCCGGGCCTGGGCGACGAGGTGGGGATGCGGAGCCCAGCGGGGACGATTCTCGACCCGCTTGCCGTGCCGCTCAATGGCCGTGGGCCAGGGCGTGGAGATGGACAGGGCCTTCACAGCCCGGCCGCCTGGCGGATGCGCTCCAGTGCCCCGCTCACCCGCGCCGCTTCCACCTCGGCCCGGTACGCCGGCCCGTCGAATACCACCCACTCGCAGGCGTGCTGGATCCGGTCGAAGGCCCGGTCCCCCATCGCCGCTTCCAGTTCCCGGCGGCTCAGGTTCGCCGTCACCACCGTCGGCCGCCGCGCGTTGTAGCGCGCCCCGATGACGCGGGTGAACAGCTTGCGCTCCAGGTCGCCTTCCTTGCTTGCCGCCGCCCCCACGTCGTCGAGCACCAGCAGCTCCGGGCGAGCGAGGTCGGCCACATGCTCGGCCTGCGTCCGGCTGCGGCGGGTGTAGTCGCTCTGCACCTCGTCCACCCACTCGGCCCAGCTCACCACCAGCGCCGAGTGCCCCGCCTCGATGGCGTCCTTGGCCAGCAGCACCCCGGCCTGCGTCTTGCCCCGGCCCTTGAGGCCCACCATCGCCACGTTCAGGCATTCGCCCAGCACGTCGCCGATGTTCTGCCCCAGTGCGCGGGCCAGCCGCCAGCTGCCGTGCTCCACCTTCACGTCGTCCCAGGTCAGGTGGTACAGGGTGCCCTCCACCCCAGCACGGGCGTACTGGTCGGCGAGCTTCGCGGTGCGCGTGGCGGCGGCGCAGGCGGGGCAGCGCCGCGAGCCGGCGGGGGTGTCGCGCCAGCCGTCCTCGCAGTCAGGCGAGCCACAGGGGCCGGGCGGCGGCGCGGGGCGGCCCGGCAGGGGGCGGGGAATCAGGGCGTGGAAGTCGGTGGGCGGCGTAGGGCGGGCAGTGTCGGCAGGGGTCATGCGAGCCAGTCCTTTTTCTCGTCGGGGTCGGCGTGGGCGGTGTCGTGGGGCGGCAGGCGCAGGTTCTGGCGAGGCTGCTCGCCGCGGATGGGAAAGAAGCTCTTCCAGCCGACCTCGATGGCATGGGCGACGATGCGGGGCAGGTCCCAGCCCTGGGCATGCAGGTCGCGCAGCTTGCGGAACTGCTCGTCGGCGGTGGTGGCCGGGGTCCTGATGCGGGCCTCGGTGCGGTAGCGCAGCCAGCGGTCCCAGGCTTCGGGCACGCCGGGCAGGGCGGCGAGGTCGCCGGGCAGCACTGGGGCGGGCGCGGCTGGCGCGCGGCGGCGCGGAACCTTCTCGGGGTCCGTGGGCGGTGCGGGTCTGGCATCTGGGGTGGGGTTCACAGGCTGGGCAGGAACAGGGCTGGCCTTGCCCTCACCCAGGCCGGGTTCCCCCTGGGGGGTTAGGGGGGTCTTTTCTTCTTCTGTATTCCTTCCCATTCCTTCTACTTCCTTCAGGGAATCGGGAATGCCGTTCTGTACGGCGTTTTCGGGTTGTCTCAGCGAACCGTCGTTCGCACGGCCGTTCGTCGTGTCGTTCGCACCGCTGTTCGCATGGCCGTTCGTCGGTTGGTTCGTCTGACGGTTCGCGCGGCTGTTCGTCCCGCTGTACGCCCAGCCGTTCGCACCACGCGCGGCCAGCCCGGCAGCTTCAAGGCGTACCAGGCACTTCTCGACGGCGCGCTGGCCCAGGCCGGTCTCGAGCATGACTTCGGGCACCTTCATGGCCGCCGGGAGGTGGGTGTAGTTGTCGCGCTCGGCCAGGGCGACGAGCACGCCCGCGCTGGCGTCATGGTGGGTCTTGACGTAGGCCAGCACCGGGTTATCCAGCAGGCCGTAGCTGCCCTTCTCGCGGCGGCTCATGCCTGGGCCTCCAGCAGTGGCTCGACCTGCGTGACGATGAGGTACCGGCCCTGCCAGGACAGCAGATAGTCAGACCAGCCCAGCGCCCCAGCACAGGTATGGCCCTCACGCTCAGCGGCCTCGCCTGGTGTCCAGACGCCGGCCTCACGCCACACGCACAGCCGGGCGGGCCGGGCAGCCACGCGCACCTGGAGGCCCTGGGGCAAGCGCCAGGGCTGCGTGTGGCCGGTCTGGGCCGCCTTGGTCAGCAGACCGCAGAGGGTGCTGGCGAGGGTCATGTCAGTCCCCCACCTGGGCAATTGGGAAGAGGCTGCTGGCCGCCTGCTCGGCCATCTGCCGAACGTTCCGTACCGCCCAGTCGAAGTACTCGCGCTTGAGCTCCACACCCTCCGCCCGGCGGCCCATCTGCACGGCCACATACGCCTCGCTGCCCACACCCAGGAACGGCGTGTAGACGAGATCACCGGGGTTGCTCCACAGGTGGACGGCCCGGCGGACGATCTCCAGTTGCAGCGGCGCAAGGTGCTTTTCGTCCTCGTCGGTGCTGGCGATACGGGCGTTCAGGACGTCCGTGCGGCTGATGTCGAACCACACCGGGGAGGCGTAGCGCTGCCACAGGTCGAGCGGCAGGTCGGCCGGAGTGTGGGTGATCGGTGCCGGCGCGTCGCACTCCGGCGTCCACTTGCGGAACAGCAACAGGTACTCGGGCATGCCGACGCTGGTCAGACTGCTGTCGCGCTGCAACTGGCTGTAGAGCAGTCCCTGACGCTTGGTGCGCTGCATCTCACGCACAGGGTCGGTCCAGATGCAGACCTCGGAGTGGTAGGCCCAGATCGCCCCGTCCTCGCTGGGCGCGGTCTGCGTGAAGGCGCGGATCACATCCCCCCGAAAGTCCCGCACGCCGCTGAACCCGCTTTTGCTCTTGTAGATCGGCAGGTTCTTGACGTGGACGGCGCACAGCCGCCCGGGGATGAGGGTGCGGCGCAACTCGGGAATCAGGAAGCCGAAGTGCCTGAAGAACTCGCGGTCGTCCTCCGTGTTGCCCATGTCCCGCAGGGAAGGGCTGTAGCTGTAGAGGTTCGAGAAGGGTGGGCTGAACACCTGGAGGCCGTCGACGTTCGCCGGACGGCTGGGCGTGACCTCACAGGTGTCGCCGTGGTGCAGCGTGAAACCGGGGCCGGTGACGGTTTGCATGTGGGCCTCTCCGAGGGTGAGCTGATGGTGGACACGTCCGCCCGCCTGCTGGGTGGCGCGGATCAGGCGGTCTTGCATGGCCGTGTGCTCGGCCTGCTTGCGCTGAATGCTTGCCATCACGCTGGTGTGCGTGTCGGTGGTGACGAGGTGGGCCTGCACGCGGCCCGTCTGGCCGTAGCGGTCGGAGCGGCCCACGGCCTGGTACAGCTCCTCGAAGCTGTAGGTCAGGCTGGCGAAGGCCTGACGGCGGCAGTGCTGCCAGTTCATGCCCCAGCCGGCAATGCTCGGCTTGGTGATCAAGACGCGCAGCGAGCCGTCGCTAAATGCGGTCAACCCCGCCTCTTTCTCGTCGGCGGTCATGTTGCCGCGCACTTCGCGGGCCTCGGGCACCAGCCGCCGGATGGCGTCCGCCTCGGCGTTGGTGTGCGCCCAGACGACCCACGGCTCCCCAGCCTCGGCGAGGACCAGCTCCGCGACGCGACGCGCGCGCTCGTCGAGGGTGCCACGCAGCTCGCGGTGCAGGCTGGTCGCACTCGCGCTGACCTGGCGGAACAGGGCGCCTTCCTCCTCAGCCGCGCGGCTGTGGTCGGTCTGCACGGTGTGGACCACGTACTCCGGTGCGGCCCGGAGATAGCCCTCATCGCTGTAGTCGCCCAGGTCGCTCGGCACGCGCAGCGCGCGCGACCACCCGGCGAGCCAGGCGAAGAACTCGCCCTCGCCGTGGGCCTTCAGGCGGAAGGTCTGACTTTGCGTGGTGTCGTTGGCGAACCAGCGGGTGAGCATCTGGCTGGGATGCATGATCCCCAGGAATTCGGCGTGGTTGCCCAGCTCGACGATGTCGTTGGGGCTGGGTGTAGCGGTCAGGGCCAGCCGGTAGGGCGTCTCCCGGAAGCGCTCGACGAGCTGGCGTTTCGTGCGGCCCATGAAGGCCTTGAGGACGGACGATTCGTCCAGAGCCACGCCACCAAATGCGGACACATCGAGGTGCTCAAGACGTTCGTAATTGGTGATGATCACCGGTGCGTCCGGCAGGTGGCCGCCGCGCGTCACGGCGGCGCTGATGCCGAAACGGGCAGCTTCCTTCAGGGTCTGAGCGCTGACGGCCAGCGGCGTAAGGATCAAGGCTGGGCGGCCCGTCTCCCGCGCGACGGCATCGGCCCAGGAGAGTTGCTGGATGGTCTTGCCCAGGCCGCGCTCGGCGAAGATGGCCGCGCGGCCCCGTTCCAGCGCAAAGCTCACCAGTTCCTGCTGGAACGGCTTGAGGGCCGGGGTGAGCGTACTGGGTGCGAAGCCCATGGCCGGCGCATGAACGCCCTTGCCCTCGAGGAAGGTGTTGTAAGAGGTCTGAAGAGAGGATGCAGGCATAGCTCAGACCTCCGTGTGGGTGAGGCGGGCGAGGATGGACACGAGCAGCAGCGGCAGGGCGGTGAAGCTCAGCGCGAAGAGCAGCAGGCGGGCGAAGGGGGTCTGGCCGGGCAGGTCGGGGAAGCTCAGGGCCGCCAGCGCGGCAGCCAGGACCAGCAGGGGCAGCAGCAGGCGCAGGCGCATCACTCGTCCGCTCCGTCAAGGTCAGGGTTCTCGTCCCTGCACAGCGTCCCGCCGCCGCAACCGTCCACCGTGCAGCCAGGGCACTCCTGGTTGCGGGGCAGGTCGATGGCCTCAGCCCCACAGGTCCGGCACCAATCGTCGTAGCGGTCACGGCCATGACACTCGGGGCATCGCGGGTCGCCGGGGCGCAAGGTCAGGTCGCGGGGCATCAGCGCCACCGCTCCAGGCAATTCGCCAGGGCACTGTCACAGTCCGCCCGCTGGCAGATGGGGCAGACCTCCAGACCAGCGGGGCGGCGCAGCTCAGGCACCGGCCCTGTCAGGAAGCGCATGTCCTCGACATGCCCGCCACGCCAGACCACCAGCAGCCCAGCGGGGGCAGGTGGCGTGTCCGGCAGAACGGCCGTCATGGCGGCGCCGCCCTGGTCGCCGCCTTCGCGTACTGGCGGAACGGAGAGGCACAGCGCCACCAGCGCCAGCAGTGAGGCCAGCACCAGCAGCACCCAAACCAGAATCATCGGCGCTCTCCCACGGCGGCCAGGGCACCGACCAGGGAGCCGACGACAGCCAGGATCAAGTCCCGGCAGGTCACCCCCAGGGCCATGCCCAACACCAGCACCACCAGGAGCAGAAGCACCTGCCGCCCGGTACCAGAGCGTGGGGAACGGTCCGGCGTCACTGGGCCACCAGCCAGTCCGTCTCCGGGGCCAGTGCCGTGAGTGCGGCCATGTAGCGCGTCTCCGTGCCCTGCTCGGCATAGAGGCGTTCGCACGCGGCCCAGTCCCCGCGCTCCCTGGCCTGTACCTCCTGCGCGTGCAGCCCAGTCAGGCGGTCATAGGCTGCTTCGAAGGCTGCGACGTTTTCTTCCAGGGGCATGTCGGGATGTGGGGCAGGCCGCCAGGTCGCAGTGGCCTGTGGGGTAGGGGAGAGCTCGGGCTGGGTGGTGGGGGTGATGGGCGTCTCTTTGGCGAAGCGGCCCCCTTTCCGGCGCTGGCCTCGGGCCTGCTCGACGCGGCGGCGGCTCTCGTGGGCGCTCATGCTGTTCGTGACCCGCACGTCGGCCGCGAGGACACGCATACTCCCCGGCTCACGCGGCTGCGCCTGCGCGGCGTGCCAGGTGTCGATCAGCTCCTCACCGTGTGCGATGTCGCGGCAGTAGCGCCTGAGGCCAGTGACGAAGTAGGAGCACACCAGGCGGCGGCTGACGTCGGAGAGGTAGATCTCGAAGCCCCGGTAGTGGTGGGTGTCGCCGGGTTGGAGGTGCAGGGGGCTGGACACGGGCGGCTGTTCCTGTAACATGCGGGTACTCCTTTTGCCCCTCTGCCTCATGCCCTGGAAAGCACGCAGAGGGGCGGGTTCTTTTCAGGCCGGGCGTTTCGCTTCGGCCTGCGCTGCACGCGAACTGGGGACGCTGTTCATGACGAGGCGACGGGCAGCGGCCAGCACCTTCTCGTCCGGTACTTCTGGGTGGTGGTGCCGGATGACGAGTGGGGCTTCTGCGCGTGCTTTCCGGCGCTTCTTGCCCTGGTCAGACGCCATTGGGACGATGTCTTGTTCACTGGGCTGGGTCATGCAGGTACCTTCTTTTCAGATGAACTACTTACTGCATACTCTATATCTGTAAGCGAAAAATTTAGGACCTTGCTCAGCTTGAGAAGGGTCGGCAGGTCTGGCAGGGCTTCGCCCCTCTCCAACGTGCTGACATACCCTTGCCTGCGAGCGTCATCAAACGCCTCCTCTGCCACCTGAACTTGAGTTTTCCCGCTCGCCCTACGGCGTTCACGAAGAAAATTGGCGATGGCTGCTTGCATGGATCAAGAATATATGCCTGAGCATATATTGTCAATATACGCCATACGCTATTCCAACCTGGGAACCAACTGCATACCATCTCCCGTATATACGGGCGTGAGTATGTCTCTTGTTTTGCCCGGAAGGACGCTGCTACCTATGACCCTTCCCCCAGAAAGTCCTGACCCCCGCAATGCAGGGAAAATCCTGAAAGCGGCTCGGAAGGCGCTTGGGCTGACGCAAGGACAAGTGATAGAGGCAGTTGGTATTCCAAACCAAAGCTACCTCTCAGCCCTTGAAAATGGCCGTTACAACGTGGCGAACAGTGAATACTTTCCTGCGCTAGCACAGCTTTTGCGGCTATCCATAGACCAGGTTCGTGAGATCAACCCCTCCGCTGTCATCACGCTCGCTCCTGAGCCTCCCGCTCGCCGCCCCGGCCCGCCCGTTTCGGTCGCTCCCGTGGTGCCCTTCCGTGAAACGCGCATTACGATCCCGCGTGAGCTGCAGGAGATGGTCGAGAAGCACGGAGACGCTTACCCAGTTCTGAAGACGGAACAGATGCAGCGGATGTTGGCTGCCCCACGCAACTTCGGGGGGGCAGAGGTCGGACCTCAGACATCTGAGGACTGGTTTGATTACTGGATGGCAAATAAGAGGTTTTTAACGTGAATTATGCCATGGTCTTTTGAAGAAGTAATTAGGGTTACAAGGCATTTAGAAATGCATATGAACGCTATGGAGGAAAAGTGAAAATTTTATATATGGCATCAGATTCTTTTTATAACGTTAATAGACTATATTTATGAGTATAATTCCATTCAGCTCTGAAGCATATATAACTGATGGTCTTTCGCCATCAGAGTTTATTGAGAAGGTTTCGCAGATCTATCTAAATTATCGTAGCTATAGTGATAGGTCTAAAATAGGCCAATTCTTTACAAATTTGAATCTTGCAAAAGACATCGCCAACAGAGTTGAGATATCAAGTAAATCTAAGGAAATTTCTATAATTGATTTGGGTTCCGGAACAGGGATGCTCTCCGGTTGTGCTTTAGAATTTATAATAAATAATTATGAATTTGACGTAATTAATCTAGATTTAGTTGAGATTGATAATAACGTACTGCCTCTTCTTGAAATTGTAGTTGATTTCTTATCACTCTGGTGTGCTAGTAGAAATGTTTATCTTAACTCAAAAATTATTACTTTAGATATTATTGGATCATCTCCAGTAGAAAATCTATTCTATCCTCTGCAAATTGAGTCTTACGATCTTGTTATATCTAATCCTCCCTATTTTAAAATTGGAGGAAAATCTCGTGTATCATCGTACTACAAAAATATTATTAACGGTCAAGCAAACGCATATACCTTGTTTATGTATCTAGGAATTAATTTGATGAAACAGGGAGGATCGGCAATATTTATTACTCCGCAAAGTTATTTTAATGGAGATAGCTTTAAGAAGTTGAGAGAGCATCTAATAAGTAATACTAAAATAGTCTCATTGCTAGTTTCTCAATCTAGATATACGCAGTTTTTGGAAGAGAAGGTAATGCAAAAAATATGTATAACTTCTCTCGTCAAATCCAACGAAGATAGAAAGGTTCTATTCAATTCTATTAATTCCCTAGCAGTTGATCTAGAGATTGATCAAAACAATTTAATTAAGGATGATATTATATATACCCCTTTGATTGATTCTGAAAATCATATCCTCAATAAAGTTATGTCTTATGGTAAGAGGCTGAAAGACTTTGGTCTAGGCGTCTCAACTGGATCTATCGTACCACATGAGACGCCTCAATTATTATCAGAAGATGCAGACCAGATACCATTGATATGGCTTAAGCATGTTAAAGATGGAGAAATAAAGTGGCCTATAGAGGGATTCAAGAGAAAGCAGTATATAATTTCGAGTAGTCCTAATAAAAAGATTATGAAAAAAGATATGTATATCCTACTTCGTAGATGTGCCTTCTCAGAAACTCGTAAACATTTATATTGCAGCGTTTTCGAAGGATTCGAGAAATATGAAACCTTTTCTCTCGAAAATCATGTGAACTACATTTATTTTTTGGATAAAAATATAAACCTCGAGCATAAAAAGGTAATACTTAATGCAGTATACGATTATCTTATTAGTGATGAAGCCTCTGTATTTTTCAAAAGTAGATGTAATAACACACAGATAAACGTTACTGATATTCGTAGTCTACCTTTTCCTGATCTGAAAATATAAGGATAAATTAGATGCCAGAAATTAGCTTTAAGGTTTCGTCTAGAACTATGCGTATGATTGGTAGACAGAATGTCTCTAGTCAATTCGTGGCTATTAATGAACTAGTTAAAAATGCATATGATGCAGACTCGCCTAATGTGACTATAGATTTCACAGAAGGAACTCTAAATGGAAGAGGGCAAATAATTATTTCTGATTCAGGATCAGGAATGGATTTGGAGACTATTGTAAATAAGTGGCTAACTATTGGTACTGACAATAAAGAGAGAGAGCCTATGAGTCCTAATGGTAGGGTTCGAACTGGTGCTAAAGGTATAGGACGATTTGCTCTTGATCGTCTGGGAGAAGTTTCTACTATAGAGACGTTTTATGATCCTGATTCATCTGGTATTCAACTATCCATTGATTGGAGAAAATATAACGATTCTACAGAAGGCTTTGAAGGAATCAAGCATAGCTACGAGTATATTGACAATCATTTAAAGATAACTGGCACAAAAATTATCATAGATAATCTTAGAGATACATGGAACCAAGAAGATATGCAGGAATTATACGAGGATCTTTCTTTTCTGATACCTCCGCTCCAGCCGGAGCATATGCAATTCGATATGGAGATTACATCTGGAGATTTTCCAGAGATAAATGGTAAGATAGAACCAGCAACGCACGATAACGCAGAGATTCTTTTGGAGTCTACGGTCAGTCAATCTGGTGAAATTACTCATGAACTACACCATAAAAGTGGTTTAAGTGTTACTAGTGTATTGCAATGGCGTAACCTTTTCGATCCCCCATTACTGTTTGATATAGGTCCTTCTTGCGGGACTGCTAAGGTTAGCTTAAGAATATTTATAGGACCAGAGGGGCGCAAGCTCTCGACTGTCAATGTAAGAGATACCGCTTTTAGAAAATACTTAAAGTCTTTCAGAGGTATTAGAATTTACAGAGATGGTTTTTTGGTCAAACCTTACGGACTGAAAAATAATGACTGGTTAGGTCTAGCTCCTAGAAAAATTAGACAGAATCAGGGCGTAATACAAGCCGGCTTAGGTGATTATAGACTATCAAACCATCAGATTATTGGTAAAGTTGATATATCGAGATTGTATAATCCTCTACTCGAAGATCGAACAAATAGAGAAGGTCTGATAGATAACAACGCTTTTAAGGATCTCCGTAAATATCTGATGGAATGCATTGGATTTGTTGAGATGCAAAGGCAGATTATAGAAGCCTCTAAAATTGATAGCGAAGAAGAGGATAATCCTCGTGATGTTATAGAAAAAGCTAAAAAACGCTCTAGAAAAACAAAAAACCATACTACCAGTAATTCTAAGACCACGAAGGCAAATGACAATGGAACAGACAAACCTAAATCGGATGTCGACCCATCAACCTCAGAATCATCGGATCCTCTCAAGGATACTCAAAGCTTTCCTACGGGAAACAGCAATGCCGACAATAATAATATAGAAGATGCTTCAGAGCTAAATTCTCAGTTAGATAAAGTTATTGAAGCATCCGAAAGGTTGATTAATGAAAATGACATGCTCAGGACACTTTCTACCATTGGCATTTCTGCTGTAACGCTATCCCATGAATTGAAAGCTGATATATTAAATCTAAATATAGCTAGAAAAATAATAATTATGGAAATTAGTAAAACAAATTTTGAAGTTGATATGCTTAATAAGCAAACCGATTCAATATATCATAGTGTAGGTAGAATGTCGGCTTGGACAGAATTAATCCTAAGACGTACGCAAGTAAGTCGTAGAAAGATGGCTAATGATTTTATTAGTAATACTATTAACGATATAATGCAAAACTTTATAAATTCTTCAGCTGGACAGAACATTACTATAAATTATCAGGAAATTGGCGAGGCAAGGAAGATAAAATTTAGGCCTATAGACTTAGAGTCTTTAATAGTCAATCTCCTATCAAATGCTATAAAATCTCTGAAAAAATCTTCTAATCAGCCTAAATTTATCAATATTATAGTGGACTATTCTACAGATGTTATTATACGAGTAGAGGATTCAGGATTAGGAATAAGACGCTATGGTAACTTATTAAATAGTGAGGAAATGAAAACTATTTTTTTACCTTTAACTTCATATTCAGAAGAAGACGGAACGGGTATGGGACTATCAATAGTTAAGTCTATATGCGATGATAACAAATGGTCAATAGAGGCCGTTGCAGAGAATGAGTATTCAGGAGCAACATTTATTACAACTATAAGGGAGATTGAATGAATAAAATAAGATTCGCAGTTATTGACGATAGTTACGATGAAGCAGGGGACATTATATATATCCTTAACAATTATGCTGATAAATATGATATATCCTTTAGATTGTATGTTCCTAACACGAATGAAGACCTCTCTAGTATACTTAAAGAAGTAGAATCTTTACAATATAATGGTATAATAATAGATCAAAGACTTGGTGAGTATTCTCATATAACTTCGGGAGGAATCGAGATCGCTCAAAAGGTAAGGAATATAGATAAGGCCTTGCCAATATTTATATTAACTAAATATATAGGTGACGAATCATTAATCTCACTGGGTTTCTCAATAGATGATGCTATTGAAAAAAACCAAATAATCGAACACCCAGAAGCCTTTTTAGGAAGATTAATGAGATCCGCTGGAAGATATATTGCTCACAATAAAAATATTTCAGACGAAATGAATAAACTCATAGAATACAGTTATTCTAGAGAGTTAACAGAAGAGGAGAATAAGAGACTCATAGAGATAAAAATGACCTTCACGCCTTACAGTGTTATAGAGGGAGCTATTAACCAAGAGAGCGAAATAGACAAATCAATTGACGCCAAAATGGATGCCGCCATAGAACTTTTGAATAGAATACAAAACGGAAATAAATAATGCTACATGTGAGAAAATGTGATAAAAAGTATCAGAACTATGGAAGTTTCAAGAAATACATAAGAGTAGATTTTAGATACCGCTGTGTCTACTGCCATAGACATGAGGGAGCCTTTAACAGCTATAGGGAGTTTCAGATAGATCATATTAGGCCGAAGAGTATACCAAGATTTGAACATTTAGAGAATGAATATTCGAATTTGGTTTACTCGTGCCCGCATTGCAATAATACAAAAAGAGCTGAGTGGCCTTCGGATAATCCCGTTGAAGACGGCAGAGGCTGGATTGATCCCTGCGAATATGACTTTGATGATCATTATCAAATTAAATTTGACGGCAGCAATTTAGTTATAAAACACACCACTCCATTAGGAAACTGGCTAATTCATAGCTTAGGTTTGAAGCAAGCGGCAAGAATTAAAAATATATCTAAATGGTACAGAGAAACATATAAGCTAAGAAAGCTAGTTTTAGGATTTCACCGTCAAAGTAAAAGAGAAGATATATTAGAGGAGGACAGACAGGCCTGTCTTGCCCAAAGAGATGATATGCTAGCAATTTTAAAAGATTTATTTACTCCAGAGCCATACGAGTCATTTAAAATTCCTGAAGCACTATAGAAGTATCATGATAAATAAGATTAGAAACCAAGTTTATTAGTATCTGTGATTAGTGACGAAGGCAGATTAGGGCTACAGCAAGATCCTGATTGCGCAATTGTAAAAGCTCCTCCATGGGCCTGATCCACATGTCCGTCTACGCGCTCACCGCGTTCTGACTGCGCTACAACACTTTCCCACCACCACGGCCTCCAGTTCTCACCTTTGGTGCCGAGTGCGGCTGCGCAGCATTTGCCGGCGCGCTAGCCTGGGACATGACGTCTCCTGTGTCCCTGCACTTTGAGCCGCCCGAACCCTCTGGGGACCGCGACTGGCCCCCCTACGTCCGCCTCACCTACGGCAGGTACGAGTCGCATTACACGGGCGGCAAGGACTTTGAAGAGTCGCCTTACCCGATGCTGTGGGTAGGATGGCTCATCCGTTACGCGCACCACATGGTGAGCCTGCTGCACGATGGCCTGGACCGGCTCTCGGACGAAGCTGTGCTCGCGGCGGCTACCCTCAAGGACCTTGCTGAGGACCTGGGGGTCAAGAACGATACGGATGAAGCGACCATGCTGCTGCTTGAGGCCCAGGAGCAGTTGCTCGCCCGCATGCGTGCTTGCCACCTGCCGACACATCCAGATGTGTACAGTGCGGCGGACGCGGCGACCGTACTGGACCGTTGGGAACCGGAGCTCCAGACGGTAAAGACCCACACGGCGCATATCCTGCAGATGTACCTGGACGATGTTCGAGGTGTATTGAAACGCCTGAAGGTAGAGCACGTGCGGCGTAGCCCAGCGGTGGACGTGCAGACGCCAGAGGAGGTCCAGGCGGCCACGATCACGCAACTGCGGGCGCTCCTTGCCCAGCTGGAGGCGGGGGCGTTCGCCGTGCGGGAGGTGCGCACCACGCAGCGCGGCTGGCTGGAGGAGATCGTCATCCAGGGCCGGCATACTCCTGTGGAGCGCACCGAATCCTAGAGGACGCCATGGCGATAGACGAAGGGCGGAGTGGCTTTGCCCTCCGCCTGTTTGGGGAACTCGACGCTCCAGAACGGCTCGTTTGCGGCTCTGGAGCGTCGAGTGCAGTTTTGTTCCTGGGACGTCAATGGATGGGCTTCAGCTCCCGTTGCATCGTGATACTCACAGGTTCGAAGCCCAGACCTTCGTAGAGCGCCCGAGCCGGGTGGTTGTGCCCGAACACATGCAGTTGTACGGCCGTCGCGCCCCGCTCTGCCGCATGCTGCTCGAGCAGCCAGAACGCCTCCCGGGCGTACCCCCGCCGCCGATGCTCCGCCCCAACCTCGATCTCGTAGACGAAGGCGATCTTCTGCCCGCCTCGTTGCATCAGCTTGTACCACAGCACGCCGACGTCCTGATGCCGGTCCGCGTCATGGAGATCGAAGCAGAAATTGTGCGGCGTCGCTGAGCCCTCTGGAAGGAGCGTCTGAAAGTCTGCCGCTGAGCGCTCCTGCGCCTCCTCAGCAGTCCAGCGGCCACTTCGGACGTTCTCCGCGGCGTAAGTGGCCACCGAACGCTGAAGAAATCGTTGGAAGCTTTCTGGGGTCATGGGATGGAGACTCAGCATGAGGAGATCGTAGACCCCGGAGAGGATGGGCAGAGCAGGCCAAGCCCCCGACCCTTGCGCCGTCGATGACGGCCATCAGTTCTTGATCTGCCAGGCCAAGCGCCGATTGGGGATGCTCCTGTATGAGAGCTGCCGTCCATTGACCTGGGTCCACTCCACCAGATTCCATCCCCGGTCGTAGTCGAGGTCAAATTTTTCCTGTACGCCTTCACAGTTCTGGGTGCCATGAACGCTTGTGGCGAAGGTGGAGTACACATACTGGTCATTCCACACCGTGCCTCCAGAGACTTGGCGCGTCGTTGCGCTTCCCGTTGGGCGTCCCTGGGTCCAGGTGCGCAGCCAGTCGTGCGGCAAGGTCGCGAAGGCCGCCCGGAGATCACTCTGGTGCACCTCGCCCTCGCAGAGGGGTGAGCCATAGTTCGTTCCGTCGGGGGCCAGGGAGGCGGGAAGAGGAAGCTTGAATGTGCCGTCCGCCAGGACAGCGACGGGTGTCTGCGGCAGGAAGACCACGGGCGTGAAGCTGATGGCGTCCGGCCAGGGACCATCGCCGCGCAACTGCCCGTCTATGACGGGAACGGCGGGAAGGGGGGCTGGACCACAGGCCGTGATCAGGAGCGTCGGGAGGATGAGCCAGGGGAACCGATTCATGGTCTGAACCTGGCGGAAGGGAGATGACGTCACGGTGACAAGAGGCTGTGGACTGGGCGAGCCTGCCCGAGCTGGTCTGGGGTGTAGGCCCGGTAGCCAGTCTTGGCATCCACAGTGGCTGGCAGCAGAATCCCCTGCTGGTGCCAGTGCCGCAGGGCATGGGGGCTGACGCCGCTTCGCTGGGCGAACTCGCTGATGGAGAGGTCCACGCCCTCAGCCTCAACCTTCGTGTAGCCCGAAGGTCAAGGTGCGGTCTCGCAGGAGTTGCCAGCGCGGTAGCCTGCGACAAGATCTCCCGTATCCCTCCACTTCAAGCCGCCCGAACCCCCGGAAACCGCAACTGGCCCCCGCAATCTCACCGACCGCGCAACAGGTAGGAGCACGATGAAACACTTGCTATCCCTGATCCTTCTCTCCCTCCTCGCTGCTCCTGCCCAGGCGGCTGGTATCCCGATTAAGGCGCTCATCACCGGCAGTGGTGGGCAGGCCCGCCTCAGCGAGAACCTGTTCATCGTCAGCAAGCGCACGAGTGATGCCACGTACCTGGAGCTGGCCGTCGCGGTCGCCGACCAGACCTCGGGCGGCCGGATCTCCTCGTTGAGTCTCTTTGCTCTCAAGGACCGCCTGAAGCCCAGTGAGCTCGACCTGCTGGCCACGAACACCAATCGGATCGCCACGAGTTGCTTCAACATCAGTGCCGAGCGCCTGGACGGCATCTCCGCCTGGCTGAAGCTGCTCGACCGTCAGGGGGTGCGGGAGGCGCAAGCGAACTTCGGACCGATGGGGGTGGTGTTCAAGCGGGGCCGGACGGATAACGGCCCCTATACCGCAGTGTCCATGCTCCGGACGGGGGAGCCGGGTGCGGCACCCTGGACGAAGTACTGCACGAACTGAAGAGGAGACCTAGCAGGACGTTGTCACTTCCTCTAAGCGCCCGAGTCTCTACTGGCTATTGGAGTGCTCTCTGCAGCCTGCAACCGCTTAATGATGCGAGAGCCAACCCCAATCAACACGTTGTGATGATTCTTGCAGAGCAACCATTCGTATTTCTTGTCCACGATGTAATACTCGAATGCAAACAGCTCTCCCAAGACGGCTTCAATGGTGCCGATACGTCCTTCGAACACCCAATAGTTTCCATCATGTTTCCGTCGCTCCCAATCTTCGGTCAGCAACCACACGCGCTCATCGGGTGGCAAGAGTCGTGGCAGCCAGCGGTAGCCTTCGGGTTTATCAAGGTAAATAGCGTAATGTTCTCCTTTGAAGCCTTCCCACAGCCACGGGTGATCTCGACCCTGTGCCCCATAGATGGTGAAGGTCTCAAGGATTCGGCTGAGGACGGCGCTGTAACGGATTGAGCGTACCGGGACCAGATCCTCTGGAGGGAGCTGGAGAGCATTCATGGCGGTGGCAATGTCAGCCCGCATGTCTCATACGGTAGACCATGCTGGAAGTAACAAAGTGCTGCTATTGATGACGTTGATTTGCATTCGATCTGCGGAAACCTCTTGCCGGGTCACCCTGGCCTTACCCTTCGTTGAGGAGGGCAATCTGGCTATAGGTCACGGTAACCTGCGCACCACAAAAACTGATCTGGAACCACCTGAAGGACTCTGTTTCCAATAGGCCCCCAAGGAGCACATTTTGGGCAAGGTCGAACTCCATGATTTCACGTATAGGCTCCTTCCTTGGGTCGAAGGGAACCATCCAGAGGACATCGGAAGTGCCTCCTTCTTCGGTAGGCGGGGGAATCTGTGCTTCGAGCGATGCCGCCTGCCACGCTTCTACGGTAATTCGAACATCTCTGTATTCCCGTTCTGGCCCTTCTGGACAGTGAATGAGATAGGCCCCTTCGAGATGGAGTTCGAACCGTCGTGCGTCTGGGTCGAAGCTCACACCAAGGAGTGGATGATCATGGGTAACACCCAGCGTGGTATAGGCTTCCGGCTGGAGAACAGGCAAAGGGTCAAGCCTCCTTGATGACGTGCCAAAGCACAGAGATGTGGGCACCAAGACAGTGTAGAACGTAGATAACATCGCTCATCTGTATGTTGATAAAGCATGGCCGTGTAGGCCAACACGGTGATCAATAGTGGCAGTGGTGCCGTGAAGTGTCTCTCGACACCAGGGCGCCTGAAGTTCACGGACGAGCTTTTCCTATGCCTGCCCCTCGGGTGAGACCGGCACCCATGACGCAACATCGCGCGACAGCGGCCGGGGTGCATGGTACGTCTGGGGAATGAAAAAGCTGCTCGCGTTCCTGGCCCTAACCCTTGCCCCCGCCTTCGCCCTGCAGGTCACCACCACGGAGAACCTCAACCTCCGCAGTGGAACTGAAGCCGCCCCAGTCCTGACGAGCAGTTCCACCCATTTGATCTGATGATGCGCCGGGAAGACGGTGATGTGGTGGCTTTTAGAGACGACGAAGACAGCCTGCGCGGTCTGACCGTGTCCCGAGATGCTCAACCAGCAGTGACAGCGTCTTCCTAGTTCCTCAACGGCGCCAACTCGTTTATAATTAGCCAATGAAAAAGTCTAGTAGTATCTATACTTCCGACGATCGAATTGCCGACACGCTTTTGGAATACTTCCGAATTGAAAACTCTATTGTAGATCCGAGCAAAGTATCTGAGCGAGACCAATCTAGAATTAAGAGGTTAGATGTGGAAGGACAAAGAAAAAGCTTAATTTTCAAAAACGTACTAGATTTTATAAGAGATAAAGCAGTATCTCCTATCGCAGACACTTTGAAATATGAGTATTTCTGTAAAAAGTTGGTTAGTGAGGGTTTATTAGTTCAGATGGGACAAAGTAATCTTAATCTATTTTCAGTAGGGGAATATTTAACTGAGTCGTATGAAGAAAGTATTGCTGAGTATGGTGGTTATACTCTACTGATAAATGGATTTAAATCTGTTAGAGATTACTGTATCAGGTCAGTTACACCTATTGAGACTTATACTGAATTGGAAGACAATGGTGAACATAAGGGCATTGGCACTGCTTTTTATATTGGCGACAACATGTTTGTCACAGCCAAACATGTTTTAAAGGATACTCAAAAATTTAGATTGCTTCTAGATGGTGAAATGCTTAATGTAACCAATATTACATTCAGTGATGATTTAAAACTTGATATAGCTTTGATATCGGTAGAAAGTCCTAAAGTATTATCATTGCCAGCTATAAGACTTGGAACAGGTATGGTACTTGATGATATTATAGCTATGGGATTTCCAAAAATAACTAGCGGAATTAGTGAAGTTGTTGTAACAACATCTGGAGAAATAGTTGCGGAAGATTATATTTATTCGGCTGGAAGGAGAATGCATATTATAAATGCTAAAGTCAAGGGCGGAAATAGTGGAGGCCCTATTTTAAACTCATTGGGACAAGCTGTCGGTATTGTCACAAATGATGAACTTGACGAGTATAATCAAGGCAATGTTTTTGGACTTGCGGTCCCTTCAGAAGAAATAACTAAAATATTAAATAGTACGGATAAAATTGTAAAACCAGTCAGATCTCACAATGGTTGGAGTAGTTTTAGAAAAGATAATATATAATTCGTCATCCTTGAGGTAATATCCCTACTACCTATTGGTACAGTGGCCTAACTATCTGATACTAAGTCTCAACTTCACAGCTCACAAAATCAGTCCTGGCCCGTACGTCTGCTCTGGACGAAGTACTGCACGGGCTGAGAGGGGAGGTCTCTTTTCCCGATCTGACATAGTGCGGCCATGTGGTGGTTGGGCGAGCAGCGTGGGTATCTCAGTGATTGGCTGACTCAGCAGTGGGTCAAGCGGACCGGGCGTTCCCTCGCTCCCTACCCTGAGCTCCTGGGTCCGGTGGGAACTCGCCGGCGCATCGGCTTCGATCAGCCTGAGCAGCTGGCCCAGACGCTCCACTTGACGCTCGACACCCCCCAGGCTGGTGGACTCCTTCAGGACACGGCAGCGCTGTTCCCCGGAGTCCATCCCAGGGTGGCGCACTTCTACGATCAGACCTCTCTCTACGATCTTCAGGTCTGGAGTGCGTGGCGTGGTCCCTTCCGTCCGTTCGGCTGGTTGCTGGGCCTGCTGTTCAGCCGCCGCTTGGAGCAGATGAACGTGCCGCTGGATGGTCTGGATACGGCCTGGGGCATGCGAAGCGAGGTGGCGTATCTGAAGGACCGCCTGGGACAGTTGCGCTACGCCGTCTGGCGCCGCGTACTGCGCCGTACGGGGCGGGTGCTATTCGTGGGGTATTACAGTGCCGTCCAGTTACCGGAGGGCGCGGGGGTGCGGATCGTCTTTCCGCTGCCGGGCGGCAATCTGACGGTGCTGATGAAGGCGGAGGTGGGGCCGGCGGGGCAGTTGTTCCTGCGTTCTCACGGTCGACAGTTCGGTGGGGCCGGGGCGTACTTCACTCTGGCCGGTCCACCGCACCCACAGGCCATCGGGCGCATGATCCCGTTGCACGAGGACATCGAGGTGTGGGCGGATGGCCCAGCTGATCTGCGTACCCGGCACGTACTGCGGCTGTGGCGGTGGACGTTTCTGGAATTGCATTACTTGATCCGGCGCGCAGAGCAGTAATTCTCTGTTGTCCTGCACCTGGAGGATCAGTTTGGAGCGGCGATAGCGGCCTGGCGCCGACGAATGGCGCCTTTCCACTCCCAGGTCAGCAGGCCCAGCAGCGGGAGATGGAGCATCAGCAAGCGGCCCAGCGCCCGGTCTGAGTCGCTGTTGCCCAGCAGAAAGGCGAATCCGATCAGGAGGAGATCCCCCGAGCCGGCGGCTGCCCCTGGTCGCCAGCCCAGACCCCAACAGATGGGAGGTGCCAATGTCAACGCCAGAAGAAAGAGGAGGACGAAGAACAGCAGGATGAGGATGAAGACGAGGCCGCCCAGGAACTCCCTCGCGTCTTCGCTTCCCAGCGCCAGACTGGTCAGCCCCGCGAGCAGAGGCGCGAGGCACACCAGGATGCCCAACACGCGGAGCCAAATCGGCATAGGGGGGAGGGGAATGCTGCGGGGCGCGGGCGTCATGCCACAGTGTCGCTCTTCACGCCGTCGGCTGACTACCACACCTACATCATCATGGGCGCGAGGTCTGGGAGCTGACAGCTGAAGACCAGGTCCACCGCATAACCCGGACGCGGCACAGTCCCGTCCCAGGTCCAGCCCCACGTCTGACGTACAGGTTTTCTGAAAGGCCGGAGCGCACCATTTAAGGAGGGCACTGAACGGCAACGCAACTCCACCTGAGTGGGCGTGAGCTGTTGCCCTTGGTGGTGCCGGTAAGCCCCCCAGAGCGTCAAGAGTCCCATGCAAACGATGCCCACCCACCGCAGCGTCGACCAGCCGGTTGCTTGGAGAAGGGTCACTGGACACTGACCTCTACTCGACCGGCCTGCCGCTCAGCTCTGGTCCCAGACATTGATCGTAATGGTCACTGTCGCCGGACAGGCCGCGATGTGCTCGTCATAGAGCGCGACTTGCCCACGGACCTCCGGCAGGCCGGCAGGGTTGCTGAGGAACGGCAGGACATCCCCCGCCTGCGCGACGTACCGGTCGGGATAGCCGCCAGAGCGGATCTGCTGAACCTTGCCCTCGGCAAGAAGTGGCTGTAGCCAGCGTACCCCCATGACCCCCGTCTCCCAGTACGCCAGCATGGCCGCCTGCATAGCTTCACGGCCCTGAATCTGGTCGACTTCTTCCGGCGCAAGTCGTATCACTGAAATCGTCCAACCTGACATGCCTCACTGTACAGAATCCACGAAGACTGCGGAGGAGATAACGTCAGAAAACTGAGAGTTTCACAATGATCCTGAATCTCTCACTCAATAATGTAGAGATCGTACAGCTTCTCTAGGATGTCAACTTCATGTTACAGTCAATTCATGGCTTACGAAAAATTGAGTGCACAAGTGGAACAGCTGACCAACCCCCAGCGGAGCGATGCGTTCTTCAAGCAGTTCCGCGACGCAGTTCGCGAAGGGAAAATTGAAGCGGCCGACCTCCCTGAGCGTTTCGAGCTGCCCAAGGAATATCGTCGTCGGGGAGCCGATGAGACGTACACGCGGACTGTCAAAGATATGGTCGTGGATGTGACGCCGGCCTACAAGAAGTGGTTCGACGGCGTCAATGAAGAGCTGAGCCAGAACACCCGTCGCGTGGCGGCACCGAAGGCCAGCCTGGAGTCGGTGGAGTCTGGCGACGTGGACTTCGCGGCGATGGTCGAGGAGACGCGGCGCAAGATGCAGGCCAGCTTCGCGAAGGGCCAGAGCCTGGGCAACGCGCGGAAGACTGCGGCCAAGCCGGCGGCCAAGCGGACCACCAAGAAGTAAGCCGTAGCGCTTCGGGAAGGCCCTCCAAGTTTGGGGGGCTTTTTTACGGGTTGCCCCCGCAACATCAGTCCTGGCCCGCACGTCTGCGGGCCACAATAGGTCATCATGCCAAACGCTTCCTTGCGCGCTGCGACCTACCGCCGAGTCTCGACCGAGGAGCAGGTCAGCAACCACAGCCTGGGCAATCAAGCGGACAAGCTGGCGGCCTTCGCGGAGCAGCAGGGGTACGCGGTCGTGCGGGACTACGTGGACCCTGGACATAGCGGAGCGACCCGCAAGCGCCCTGGCCTGGAGCAGCTGCTGCATGACGCCCGCCTCGGTCTCTTCGATACCGTGCTGATCTACCGCCTCGACCGCTTGGCGCGCAGCACCCATCTCGCTTACAGCGTCATCCAGGAACTGATGGACGTCGGCGTGGGCGTGCGATCGTCCAGCGAGCCGCAGATCGACAGCACTACTCCCATGGGGAAGGTCAGTCTGGGTGTCACCGCCATCTTCGCCGAGCTGGAACGCGACACCTTCATGCAGCGCTCCCAGGAAGGCCGCGAGAAGTCCCTCGCGGCCGGGATCTACAACGGGGGTAGCGTCTCCTACGGCTACGAAATCAAGGACCGACGCCTGGTCATCCAGCCCCAGGAGGCCGAGGTTGTGCGGATGATCTTCCAGTGGTATCTCGAGCACCGGTGGGCCACGGTGCGCATTGCGGAGGAACTGACGGCCCTGAACATCCCGACCCGCTTCCGGGGCGACGGGCGTTTATTCCGGGGCAAGGAGACACTCGGCTGCTGGCGAGGGGGCAGCATCTACCGGATGCTCAAGAGCCGGACGTATATCGGGGAGTTCCAGTACGGTCGGCGCACAGCGAGCGGGAAGAAGGATCCCGACCGCGTCATCAAGGTGGCGGTGCCGCCGATCGTCGACTTGGAGGTGTGGGAGGCGGCGCAGGAGATGATGGTGACGAATCGCGTCACGGCGCTGAGGAACGCCAAGAACATCTACATGCTCAAGGGTCTGATCCGTTGCGCCGCGTGCGGCCGCTCGTACCTGGGGGCAAAGACGAACGGCTGGGCTGGGTACCGGTGCTGCGGCCGGGTCGTGCCGGGGGCAGGTCCACGCCATCTGGCGTGTAAGAACACGCATGTGCCTGCCCGCATGGTGGAGGATCCGGTGTGGGAGCGGATCACAGCGATCCTGCTGGACCCGGGAGAGGTGTTGGGACAGCAGCCGTTGACCCTGATCCCTGCGGAGCTGCCTCTGGTAGAGAAGGCACTGGCGGACGCCCGCACGAGTCGGGAACGCTTGACGGATCTGTATCTCGACGCCAATGCGGGCCTGAGCAAGGAGGGCTACCTGAGCCGTCTGGCGGGCATCGACGCGCAGCTGGCAGGCTTGGAAGCGAGGGTGCTGGTGTTGCGAGATACGCAGGCGCAACGTCGGCAGCAGGAGCAGTCGGAGAAGCGGATCTATGACCTTTCGGCGCAGTACCGGGATCGGCTGGAGCATGCGGATGATCAGTTGCGGCAGACGCTGGCGCATCAGCTGGTCAAGCGCATCACCGTGCAGACGGACGGCAGTGTCGACATCGAGTGGGTGGTGTAGAGGTACGGTTCGCGCCGCTTCAGCTGCCGTGTACTCGGTCTCGTAAGGCTGGGCGAGAGCAGATTGAGTTTCAATTGCGCTGCTCGTGTGAATTCCTGTGAGTTCGAGGGCGTGGGGTTCTCGGGCGAGGACCTCGCGGTGATGTTCAGCCGGAACCCGGAGGCGACCCGTGCGGAGATCGCGCGCAAGAAGGAAGCGCGCGCACAGCAGGCGCGGGAGGCGAACATGCGCGCGGATCTGGGCATCATCCGGGAGTACCTGGACAACCTGCGGGAGCTGAGTCGCCGGCACGCGAAGTCGCTCACGCGGGAGAAGGGGCCGAGCACGCAGGACCGGGTGGGCATCGCGCACCTGACGCGGGTGGTGCGGGGCCTGCATACGCAGGTAGAGAAGTTGCGGGCGGCCGGGCACCCGATGGCGGCGATCACGCGGTTGACCCTGCCGGTGGTGTGGGCGGGGGGGCTGCCGCTCCATAAGGGCCTGACGCTGAGCCTGCAAGGACAGCAGGGCGTCGTGGTGGAGGCACTGGAGGGTCGTGGGGAGATCACGGTGACGGTGGGGACGAGTACGGGGTCGTGGGAGGTGGCGAAGTTGCTCGACGCGAAGGACGTGCAGCCGACGGTGGACGCGGCGGCGTTCGGGACGGAGGCCTTCGAGCGCCTGGCACCGAGTCTGCGCGAGGGCGTGCTGAGCGGGCTGTCGGACGGGGCGCAGGAAGAACTGCTGACGGGCGCACTGGGGGCCTTGCCGGTGGCAGCCGAAGTGCAGCCTGCACTGGTGGTGACGCCACTGGTGCCGATGGACGCGGTTGCGGTGGCGGAGACGGCCACGCCGGTGGTGAAGCTTTCGGCGCGCTTCGGGCTGAGCGTGGCCGCCCAGTTGCCCCAGGAGGCCGAGCAGGTGTTCGCGATCCAGGGCGACCATCTGGAGCCGGGCGCGGATGGGGACATGCTGCTGGCCCTGGTGCTGCGGCCGAACGGGGAGGTGCGGCAGGTAACGGTGGTGTTGCGAGACGAGGCGCGTCTGGCGCAGGCCCGGACGCTCATGTGCTCGGGCAGCACGCGCTTGCGCGAGCGGGTCATGCACCTGCTCAGCGCCGCTTGAGGCGAGTGGGGGAGGGGAGACCTTCCCCCGCCCTCGTTGTCGGGCGGTCCCATTCAGAAGGGCGTGTCAGTGGACCTAAAGACGGCCAGGGCAAATCTTCAGCTTCACGCCCGGCCGCCTGCGTATCGTGTCCTTACCATGCCAATGCGTGCGACACGAGCGGTCCTGTCCTTTGTGGGGTCCTGGATCAGGGACACGACCAGTCCCAAGTTCGTCTTTGCCGGTCAGATTGTCGCTTCGGACGACGACCTGTTCCGCAAGGGGACGCCGTTCGTCGTTCGCCATGATGTGCAGCCGTGTGCGGAGAGCCTGACGCCCGGCCTGGGGGCGTACCTGCTCGAAGTGGAGGGCCACTGCGTGCCGCTCACGAGTTTTCTGCCGGGCCTGGCGCAGGGGATCTCCCTGTCTGAAGGGCTGACGGTGCAGGGCGTGGAGCATCAATACGTGGCGACGGTGAATCCTGCGCTGTTCTGGACGCCGCCTGTGGTGCAGGTCGAGGAAGTGGTGTCGGGGTCCTGGGCCCTCGTCGCGGTCTGAGGCGTGGCCCCAGGCGTGCGCCGGGGCCAGAAACGGGCATGTTGACTTACCCCACCCTCAGAGCACTCCACCTCCAGCCCACCCTCACCAGCACCTTCACGGCCACCCCGGAGCCCACCGCCGGGGACATCGCCGATCGCCAGCTCGGCACTCTCACGGCCACGCCCTCAGCGCACAGCGTCGAAGTCCGGGCCGGGTTGTACTTCACGCCCGCCTGGGACCCTGAGGAAGAAGCGCGGGCGAGCGTGTGCTTCCAGGACATGACGCCGGACGAGGCCCGGCATGAAGCCCAGATGCGCGTGCTCCAGGCGGCCCGGCGCCGGACCCTCCATGGCGTGACCTGGCACTTCGAACGCCTCACCGTCCGCGTGGCCGACCACGACGGGACGTACCTCGCCATCGAGAGCTTGGAGGGCGTGGCCAGCGACCTGCATCCCGACCGATACCAGGAGTTGCGCGAGGCCCTCGAAGAAGCCGCCCGAGAGGCCGCGCGGGACTGGGCGATCCTCGGGCTGAATTGAGGTGACGGAGGACACCCCTACCGTCACCTCACCGCTCCAGTGCTCAACGCAAGAGAGAGGAACCTGTGAATGCATCTTCCATCATTCGAAGGGGAGATACGCCCGTTTCTTTCCCAGAGCTGGCGCCATGGTGTACACGCTGCCCACAGCATTCGCGACACCGTCCATGCGGCTTCGCCCGGCGAGTTGATCGTCAATGACACACTCCTCAGAGGCGTCGGATGTGCTGCCCACACATTTGATCGTGTGCGTCTTCCCGTCTACAGTTCGCATGATTCCAGTCGAAAGTTTAGAGGCGGCAAAAATATTGGCACGAGCGAATCGCTCAGCAGCAGGCGAGCCAAGGAATGTTTCCGTCGTCAGACCTTGAACGCGGAGATCTTCCCAGAGATCCAACACGATTTGTGAGTCCGCATTGTTGGGTATGAGCACTGTCACTGGCCCTTCAACCGTTTGAAGGACTGGAAGTATCGCTTTGCAATGCAGTGCCTGAGCGCCTCTGGCACAAGCAGCGACATACTTTCTGGCGTCGCTCGGCTCTCTGAAATCCAGTCCCTGCAGGTCAACTGGACCACACGCGACGATCGTGCCACAACACAACATTCCTGTGAGCCAGCGTCGAGCATTCATAAGTGTATGGTATCGGGTTCTCTATACCTGATGTGCTCAAACCCTACAGATCTTCTTGAAAAGGATGGAGCAATTTGATCCACCTCTATTTTCCACATTCTACATTGAGTTCCTGTCTACAGGGAAAGGTATGCTGCATGCACGCTCACCAGTCCTGGCCCCCGTCCCCGGGGGCCATCTCGCGCACATGCCCACCCAGGAGTCCGCCACGAACAAGCCCTCTGCCGCTGCCAAGTCCTCCCGCAAGGCGGCCACCAAGCCGCCCGCACCGACCCTCATCGTGCCGGGCGAGCACCTGCACGTGCAGGTCACGAAGCGCACGCTCAGCGAGGCACTGGGTCTCCTTGAGCGCGTGGTGCCCACCCGGAGCACCAACCCCCTGCTGACCATGCTCCGCCTGGATGCCAGCGAGGCCGGGCTGACCCTGAGCGGCACGAACCTGGAAGTCGACCTGGCGTGTTTCGCGCCCGCAGAGGTGCATCATCCACAGAGCCTGGTGGTGCCGGCCCACCTGTTCGCCCAGGTCGTGCGCAACATGAATGGCGAGCTGATCGAACTCTCGCTGGAGGGCACGGAGCTGACGGTGCGGGCGGAGGGCAGCGACTTCAAGTTGCAGATCGGCGATCTGGGGGCCTATCCCCCGCTGACCTTCCCACAGGTGGCCGATGCGGTGGTGGACGCGGCCGCACTCGCCGGGGCGCTGGGCAGTGTGCGGTACGCCGCGAGCAACGAGGCCTTCCAAGCCGTCTTCCGAGGCATCAAGCTCGAACACCAGGCCACCTTCGCGCGGGTCGTCGCCTCGGACGGCTACCGGGTCGCCCTGTGCGACTTTCCTACGACCGAAGAGGGCCGGACGCTCATCATTCCTGCCCGCAGTGTCGACGAGCTGGTGCGGGTGCTGCGCGACGGCGAGGCGCGCTTCACCTACGGCGATGGGCAGCTGAGCGTCACCACCTCGCGCATTCGCATGAACCTCAAGCTGCTCGACGGCGAGTTCCCGGACTATGACCGGGTCATCCCGAAGGAGATCAAGCTGAAGGTCACGCTGCCGGCCGCCATGCTCAAGGAGGCCGTGGGTCGCGTCTCCGTCCTGGCCGATCGGAACGCGAACAACCGGATCGAGTTCCTGGTCTCCGGCGGGAAGCTGCGCCTGGCGGCGGAGGGCGAGTACGGCCGTGCGCAGGACCTGCTGGAGGTGGTGCAGAGCGGGGCGGTCCCGACTATGAGTCTGGCGTTCAACGCGCGGCATGTGTTGGACGCCCTGACGCCCATCCAGGGGGAGGTGGAGTTGCTGTTGTCCGGGCCGACAAGTCCGGCCATCTTGCAGCCGGTGGACCAGTCCGGGTACCGGAGTGTCATGGTGACGCTGCGCGTCTGAGGGGTGGCCCTAGGAGGTCCTGGGGCCACCTCGGCATATGCTGAAGTTTCTGAATGCCGATCCGCGCACGCAGCTGAAGGCCTTTGATCTCCTGCTGCTGCCCGCAGTCAAGAACGTGAATCAGCGGGGCGAGCTGCCGATGAGCCCTCACCCCGCCATTCGGTCGCTCACGACGCTCTTCCCCAGGCTGCCGGCCTATGCCGGTCTGGTGGTGCTGGAGAGCTACGGCCGGAGTGCAGACCAGCGGTTCGGGATGCTGGCCTTCCAGGATGCTTTTCCAGGCCTCGGGCTGCTGCAGGTGAAGAACGATTGGGCCGATCCCCTGGACCCCACCTGTCTCCTGTACAGCGGGGTCTGCCTCCAGGGGTGGATCTCCGAAGCGAAAAAGCGCCTGGGGCGCTTCCCGGAAGTGGCGCTGATCGATCCCGGCCTCGAACACGGCCAGGGCCAACCGCCCATCACTGAGGACGAGTGGATGAGCCCCCTGACGTTCGCCCTGGACAGGGACGCGGCCCAAGTCACCATCCTGCGCTGGCCCACGTAAGCACTGGCCCCCAAGAGGGGCCTGTTCTTGCGTATGGCCAAGCTCCTCATTCAAGCGGAAACGACGACCGCGCTCGCCCAAGAGATCCGCCGGGTCACGGGCAGCGAGGTTCTGAAGGTCGAAGAGGACGGCCATACGGTCTACTTGGCGTTGCGCCGTGCCGGCCTCACGACGGCCGTGGTCCTCACCTGCACACCGCTGAGCCTCCCCATGCCGGATGGCGAGAACCTCGCAGTGAAGCTCGAGGGCGAAGCGGAGAACCCGGCGGCCGCGCGCGCAAGTCGGGCCCTGACAGACCTGCTGACGCCGGCCGGCCTGTTGTTCACGCCCGAGGGCGACTGGCGGGCGCGCTGCGCGCAGTGGCAGGCTCGCGTCCAGCGCGCCCAGGGTGGGGACACGCTGCTGGGGGAGTACCCGGACGCCGTGGGCTACGTGGGGTACAACGAGATCGGGAAAAAGGCCTTCGAGCAGGATGCCCGGCGCTTCCTGCGCCAGGTGCGCAAGCTGCTGGGGTGGCCGGGGGAGGTCACGTTCAACCCGAGCGGGATCGCCTCGTCTGGGGACGTGTACCTGCACCTTACGCCGCCGACCGGTACCGGTGGCGTCATGATCGACGTGTCGGCCGAAGGGGGCTTCCAGCCGGGCGGGTGTAGTCCGAGCGGGGTGGGTCTTCGCTGGACGCTCACGCCGGGGGAAGGGCAAGACCGCTGGGCGCCGGCGTATCGGAACCGGTGGGCGCGCTGGACCACCACCGCCACCCAGCTCGCCGACGAGATCCGCGCTGCACAAGCGGACGCCTTCCCTGAATTGAAAAGCGCCTGAGCCTATCGAGCCCTGGCCCCCTCCACAGGACGGGGCCACGGTGCCCGCATGACGACCCTTCGTGGTTTCCTCCCCACTGTCAGTCCCCGCTTCCCCCTCGATCTCCAGCTGCTGCCCCTCATCGAGCAACGCGCCCCAGGCCTCCTCGTCAGCCTGCCGGAGTGGCGCCACTGGGGCGGCCGTGATCGGCCACGCCTCCCGCTCTTCCTCGACAGTGGCGGCTATGCGGCCCTTCACCCCCAGGCCCGTGTCCAGGCGCAGCAGGGCCTCGGCCAGCTTGTGCTTCCGGAGGGCACCGTCCTGACGCCGCAGCAGGTTCATGCCGAGCAGCAGGCCTGGGCGCATACCGGCAGCACCCTGGATTTCCCTGTGCCGGTCACCTGTCGCGCGGAGGAACGCCAGCAGCGGCTCGTCCTGGGCCTGGCCAATGCCCTGTGGGCGCTCCAGCAGCCCCGGACCTTTCGCCTGTACGCGAGTGTTCAGCCCGGGCAGGACCTCCGTGCCCTCCTGGCTGCCCACCCGGATGGCATCGCCTTGGGTGGTCTCGCGCCCTACAGCCAAGACCGGTCCTTTCCGCACCACGAGATCCAGCGGGTCCGGGACGCCCTGCCGCCGCACCTCCCCCTGCACGTCTACGGCCTGGGGCATCCGCTCTCGGTCCAGACGGCATTCGCAGCCGGAGCGACCAGCGTGGACAGCAGTAGCCCGCAGCGGACGGCCGTGGCCGGTCACGCCTGGGACGGGACGCACTGGCCTTCACCGAGCGCCGCGGAACGCCTCTCGCTCGCCCAGCGGAATCTCGACCAGCTCCTGCCCCCCAGCCCTGCCCGGGGACCCAACCAACTTCTCACCTGGCCCACGGGCACCGGGAAGACGTGGACGGCCCTCCAGCGTGCCCGTACGGTGCTGACGCAAGGCCTCAAGGTGCTTCTCCTGGTGCCCACGCGGGCGCTCGCCAGCGAGGTCGCGCAGACCTGGGCGGCGGCCCTTCCTGAAGCGTGCGTGCAGGCCTACACCCGCGACATCGCGCAGCCCGCCCACTACCGCCGGAGTGATGTCCTGATCCTCACTACGGAACGACTGTTCCTGCTGCTGAGGCAGTGGGAGCGTCATCACGCCTGGATGGCCCAGGTCGGTCTGCTGATCATCGACGAGTTCCGCTTAATCGCCGATGCCTCGCGTGGGGCCACCTTGGACGCCACCTCTACCCTCTGGTGTGTCTTATTCCCGACTGTCCCGCTGCTGGCCCCGACGGCGACCTGTGGGAATCCGGACGTCATCGCTCGTTGGTTGGCGGCGGAGCACGACCCTGGTTGTCCACGGATTGTGCTGCTGACGTGAGAGATCTTTACGGCCTCTCATGTCATGGAGAGAGGTCTGATCCTGGCCCTACGCCGGGGCCTGCGCCCGGGCGGCGGCCACCGTCGCTTCCAGGCCACCGATGAGCAGATTGACCGCCAGACTGAACAGGGCATCGGTGTCCGAGTCGGGCAGCGGCAGGGCTTCGAGGGTTGGAAACTGGCCGGGATGCCGGGCCGCGAGGTCCAAACTGGCCCCGTAGACCTCGGGGTTAAACTCGCCGCTCTGCTCGCCGCGCAGGTAGCCGATCATGAAGTTGAGCAGGAGCTGGCCGGTATGCAGCATCAGCGGGTCAGGCAACCCGGCCTCGCGGATCAGGCGGTAGAGCACGTCTAGTGCGCCGAGTTCTTGCAAGGCGGGACAGCCGGGTTGTAGGAAGTCCACCAGAAAGCTGGGGTGGCGCCGGGCCAATTCCCGAAAGCTCCGTGCAAAGCGGCGCAGCTGCTCGGGCCAAGGCAAGTCGCGCCCGGCGGGCAGCTCCAGTTGGTCCAGAATGCTCAGGTACACCGCGCGCAGCAGATCTTCCTTGTTGGCATAGTAGTGATAGACCGCCTTATTGCTGACTCCGAGTTCGGCGGCCAGCTTGCGGGTGCTCAGGGCTGCCGCGCCGTCGCGGTCGATCAGGCGTAGGGCTACCATGATGATGCGGTCGGGGGTCAGCAGTGGTTGGTCGGCGGGGGGGCGGGCCATAGGTGTCTTGATTTTACTTCACACTGGGTAGTAACGTGAAGTTCCTTCGGTATCGGAGGTCTGGCTGCTAGACAGTCCTTTTTTTGCTCGCTAATTACGCAGTGTGTAGTTAGCGTTTGTCTGTCCTCCCTCTTTGCCTTCCCACTTGCCCAGGAGACTCCATGACCCTACCCATCCCGGCCCCCCAGGCCCTGCCCGTCCTCGGTCATCTGCTTGCCATTGACGCACAGTCCCCCGTCCAGAGCCTGACGCGCCTGCTGCGCGACCACGGGCCGATTGCCGAGCTGCGGCTACCGGGTCGCCGGAAGGGCGGGCGGCTTATCGTGGTCGGATCCTACGCGCTGGCCGACGAACTCAGCGACCAGGAGCGCTTCGACAAGCAAGTCCACGACGACCTGGAGGAGATCCGGGCCTTCGCGGGTGACGGGCTGTTCACGGCCGAGACGGCGGAACCCAACTGGCGACGGGCGCACAACATCCTGATGCCGGCTTTCGGGCCGCTCGCCATTCGCGGGATGTTCGGGCAGATGCAGGACGTCTGCGAGCAGATGCTGCTGCGCTGGGAGCGCTTCGGGCCTGCCGCGGAGTTTGACGTGGCCGATCAGATGACCCGCCTGACCCTGGATACCATCGCCCTATGCGCCTTCGACTACCGCTTCAATTCCTTTTACCTTGAGCGGATGCACCCCTTCGTGGACGCGATGGTGGGCGCGCTGGACGTGGCGGGCAAGGGCGGCCTGAGCAGCAACCCGCTGCACCTGAACCGCAACCGACAGTACCGCCACGATCTCGCCGCCATCCGCGAGATCGCCGACGACCTCATCCGGCAGCGGCAGGCCGACCCGCAGGCAGACGAGAAGGACGACCTGCTGGCCCTGATGCTGCGCGGCCGCGACCCCGAAACGGGCGAGGGCCTGAGCCTGGAGAATGTCCGTAACCAGATGGTCACGTTCCTGATCGCCGGGCACGAGACCACCAGCGGCCTGCTGTCCTTCGCGGTGCATTTCCTGCTGCGCGACCCCGAGGTGCTGCGGCGTGCCCGCGAGGAGGTGGACCGCGTGCTGGGCGACCGCGCCGTGCGGGTCACGGACCTGCCCAAACTGACCTATCTGGACCAGGTGCTGCGCGAGACACTGCGGCTGTGGCCGACCGCGCCCGCCTTCGGGCTGCGCCCCCGCGCCCGCACGATCATCGGCGGCCGTTACGAGGTCTACACCGACGATACGCTGCTCGTGCTCCTACCCGCGCTGCACCGCGACCTGGCGGTGTGGGGGCCGGACGTGGACCGCTTCGACCCGGAGCGGTTCGCGCCCGGCGCCTTAGAGGCGCTGCCCACCAACGCCTGGAAACCCTTCGGCAACGGCCAGCGTGCCTGTATCGGGCAACCCTTCGCGATGCAAGAAGCCCTGCTCGTGCTGGCCTCGGTGTTGCAGCGCTTCGACCTGACGGCGGCGCGGCCGGACGCACCACTCAAGGTCAAGGAGACCCTGACCCTCAAGCCCCACGACCTACGTCTGCGCGCCCGGCTGCGTGGGGGGACCGCCCGGCCCGGCCAGCCTGACCCGGCTGACCAGAGCGTCGCCCAGATCACCCCCACCGGAGGCGGCGGCCCCCTTACGGCTGAGGGTATCCAATTACTTGTGCTGTATGGTTCAGAGAGCGGCGCCAGCGAGGGCTTCGCGCGCCAGATCGCCGGGGACGCCGCCGCGCACGGCTGTCAGGCCACCGTGCACAGCCTCGACGAACAGGCCGGAACCGGCAGCCTGCCCACCCAAGGCGCGGTCGTGATCGTCACGTCGTCGTACTCGGGGCAACCGCCCGCCAACGCCCGGCGCTTCATGGCATGGGCGCAGTCGCTGGACGCGGGGGCGCTGGCCGGTGTGCAGTACGCTGTGTTCGGCTGCGGCAACCGCGACTGGGCCGCCACCTACCAGGCCGTGCCCAAGCAACTCGACGCCCTGCTGGAAGACGCGGGCGCCCGGCGCTTCTGCGGGCGAGGCGAGGCCGACGCGCGCGGCGACTTCTTCGGGGGCTTCGCCGACTGGTACACCACCTTCTGGATCGAGTTCGGGACAGCGTTCGGGCCGCTGCAGACCCCTGCACCCGGCCCGGCCACCGATGCCGGGGCGCAGATCCAGCGTGGTGCACGCCCCAGGCTGCTGCGCCAGGGCGACTTGCAGACCGGGCGCGTGACCGCCAACCGCGAACTGGTGAGCCCCGACCACCCGCAGGGCCGTTCCAAGCGCCACCTCGATATCGAACTGCCGGAGGGCATGACTTACCGGGCCGGGGACTACCTGGCCGTCCTGCCCGACAACCCGGCCGACCTCGTCGAGCGGGTTCTGCGGCGCTTTAACGTGGCCCCCGACGATCAGGTGGCCCAGGCCGGCCGGGCGTTGGGTTTCCTGCCGGGCGACCTGACCCTGAGCGCCGGGGACCTGCTGACCCACTACACCGAACTGACACAGCCGGCCACGCGCCGGCAGGTCGAGCGGTTGCGCGATGCCACGCGCTGTCCGCCCGAACGGCAAATACTCGCCGCGCTGGCCGACGGGTACGACACCGAGGTGCTCGCCCAGCGCCTGAGTGTGCTGGACTTACTGGAACGGGTGCAGGGTTGCGAACTGGACTTCGCCGAATTTCTGGAGATGCTGCCGCCACTGCGGGCCCGGCAGTACTCGGTCTCATCATCGCCGCTGCTGCGGCCGGGGGGGTGCAGCCTGACGGTCGCGGTCGTGGACGCCCCGGCCCACTCGGGCACCGGGCGCTTCCGGGGGGTGGCCTCGGGCTACTTGCAGGGCGCACAGCCGGGCACGCGGCTCACTGTGGCAGTGCGGCCCTCGGCTGACGCTTTTCACCTACCAGAAGACTCGGCGACCCCGCTTATCCTGGTCTGTGCCGGGACCGGCGTCGCGCCCTTCCGGGGCTTTCTGGAGGAGCGCGCCCTGCGGCAGGCTGGGGGCGAGACCGTCGGTGAGGCGCTGCTCTTTTTCGGCTGCGACCATCCCGATCTGGATTTCCTGTACCGCGACGAACTGCTGGCGTGGCAGGAGCGCGGGGTGGTGAGCGTGCGCCCGGCCTTCTCGCAGCAGCCCGAGGACGGCGTAGAGTTCGTGCAGCACCGGCTATGGCAGGACCGCGCGGACGTCGCTCGCCTGTTCCGGCAGGGTGCCCACTTGTATGTGTGCGGTGACGGCCGCTTCATGGCCCCGGCGGTGCGCGAGACGCTCGTGCGGATCTATCAGGAGGAAACGGGCGTGACCGAAGCGGACGCTCAGGCCTGGGCCGAAGCCTTCGGGCGGGATTCGGGACGCTACGCTGCCGATGTGTTCGCCTGAAGAGGCGGACTGATCGGCGGGCAGCCCCCATTGACTACTCTGCAGGCATGAAGCACAAACGCGCTGGTCGCCGGGGCGGGCACCTTCTCGTCCTCCCGGGCGACCCGGTGCTGGTCCTATCCCATGGCTGCATTTCGGATGACGTCGTGCATGAGGTTACAGCTCCGCTGCTCTTCCCCTCCTGAGCCGCGACCTACAGAATACGCCATGCAGTTGACTGGATTGGGCATCAAGAGTTTGGACCTGTGCTGAGCTACCGAATGCCGTCGCAGAAACGGTCCTCCTATCCCCTATGGTTCCGGCGCCCGCTCCCCTAGACTTGCCTTTTTGAGGAGGGGTGGCCCGCTGGCCTGACGGCCAGTCGGGCCCGGCCGCGCGAATGTCGCGATCACGATCTCCGTTGGCCCCACCTTGACTCCTCTTCCCGCGGCGGTATCGGTGCCGCAAGGAGGCTCGCTGGCGCCGCCTTGTCGGGGCGTTGCCTCTGGGACCTGACTACCCTTCAAAACGGGGCATGAGTGTGCTCAAGGTGCGCCAGGATGCGCCGGACGGATGCAGCAGAAGATCCTGGAGATGATCAAGCCCGAGTCGAAACACGGACACCGCACGGTGTCCGTGTTTCTTTACTGCGGTGACCGTTTGAC